>NZ_RCXU01000048.1:0-15100 GCF_004167315.1 Blautia sp. aa_0143 | reverse complement strand
GAGCGATAGACGGGGCTCGAACCCGCGGTCTCGACCTTGGCAAGGTCGCGCGTTACCAACTACGCCACTATCGCATAAGCGGGTGATGGGAATCGAACCCACGTATCCAGCTTGGAAGGCTGGTGTTCTACCATTGAACTACACCCGCGCATCGTCGCTTCGGTGATTACCGATCGCTTGACCGCTGCAACGATGATTAGTATATAACATACTGTTTTATTTGTCAACAGGTTTTTTTATTTTTTTTAATTTTTTTATTTATTGGATTTTTTATCAATACTCCCATACATTTGTGGCAGAAACCTGGGCCTTCGGTTTCTTGATCACAAGCTCCGGACTTTTTGCACTGACCTTGGTATTTGCAGGAATGGATTCTGTGATAAAGGTATTACCACCTATAATCGTATTCTCTCCTACAACCGTCTCACCACCGAGCACTGTGGAATTAGAATAGATCGTTACATTATCACGAATCGTCGGATGACGTTTTACATTGGCAAGCTGCTGTCCCTTTCTTGTGGAAAGCGCTCCCAGTGTTACTCCCTGATACAGTTTTACATTATTTCCGATCTCTGTAGTCTCACCTACAACCACACCGGTACCATGATCGATAAAGAAATACTCTCCGATGGTCGCTCCCGGGTTGATATCGATTCCTGTACGGCCATGAGCATATTCTGACATCACGCGCGGGATAAATGGGATCTCTTCTTTATAAAGAACATGTGCCAGACGATACACGTAGATAGCAAATAATCCCGGATATGAAAAAATGATCTCTTCCTTGCTCTTGGCTGCGGGGTCACCATCAAAACCAGCCTGTACATCTGTCAGAAGCAGTCTCTGGATTTCAGGAAGCTGCTCAAAAAATCCACCGGCAGTTCTGTCTGCATGAGCTGCTGCTTCTTCCGGTTCCTCTCCGTGATAAAGAAGTGCGATCTCGATCTGATTCTTCAATCTGTCATAAAGATCATTCAGTCTGTGTCCCACATAATACTCCGGAAATACGGTAGCACTGGTATCCGTACTGAAATATCCCGGAAATACAATAGATTTCAGATCTCTTACTATATCAATGATCACCGAACGGTTCGGCAGACGTCTGCCGCTCTTCGGCATAAAAAGTTCTTCTGAAGCATAATTCTCAGTAAGACCCTTCACCGCCCTGAGAATCGCTGATTTCTTATCGCTCATAATTCCCTCCATTTCTGCACATCCACTTCTGTCTGCACACTTTATCTCATTATCATATTATAGTCTGGAAGATTCGTCAATAATACAAAAAAGAAAAGTTTTAAAAAAGATTGACCTTTCTCCGGATACCTTATATAATAATAAAGGTTTGCATCCGGAGATGTACCCAAGTGGCTGAAGGGTCCGCACTCGAAATGCGGTAGGTCGGGCAACCGGCGCGAGGGTTCAAATCCCTCCATCTCCGCTTTTCTGCCGATTTATGACAGGAAGAATTTTATTTATATTTTATTATACAAAAAGCACTCTCATCTCTTGACAATTGTATATTTTATATGTATAATTGCAACAGTGATGAAAACATAATTTAATATAGGGGATTGGTCAAATGGTATGATAGGGGTCTCCAAAACCTTTGGTGGGAGTTCGATTCTCTCATCCCCTGCTATTAGAATCGCTGAAAAATCTTAATTAAGGATTTTCAGCGTTTTTTATTGTATGGCAGAAAAAGTGATCGCCCGGCCTGTCATATCAACATCCGGGCGATCACTTTTCAATATTTTACTTCTCACTGCATTCATATCGTGAAAATCTCTGCACATATCCACATGCGCTTATCACTTCAGTTTCTTCAGATTATCCGGTCCAAATCCAAATGGCAACAGTTCCTTTAACGTAAAGATATCATATTTTTCTCTGCTGACTGCCAGTATGATCTGAAAGGTTTCCGGATCACAGAACTCCATCATAACCTGTCTGCATACTCCACAGGGTGCTGCATACTCTGTAGGAACACCATCCTTGCCGCCAACGATACAGATTGCCTGAAAGTCTCTCATGCCTTCACTGACCGCTTTGAAAAAAGCAGTTCTTTCCGCACAGTTTGTTGGAGTATAGGCAGCATTTTCTATGTTACACCCGGTATAATAGGTACCGTTTTTTACAAGAAGTACCGCCCCTACATGAAAATGTGAGTATGGCGCATAGGAATAGTCCATCTGTCTGATTGCCAGATCGATCATTTCTTTGATCTGTTTTTCTTCCATAGTTTTCCCACCTTTCCTGAATCAGGCATGTATACGTTATTCTTCTTTTTTCTGTGCCTGATCTGCACGGATCAGTTCACGGATCGCCTGTACTGCAACCTGGATTGCCTTATCGGTATCATGTACCACAAGATTATCCAAACCCAGCTTTTCTCTTTCCTGATTTGCAAGCACCAGGAAGCAGGAGCCCACACGTACTTTTAAATGGCTTGCCACTATAAAAAGAGCAGCGGATTCCATCTCCGACGCAAGACAGCCGAGACGTTTCCACGCTTCCCATTTATTCATCAGTTCATAGCTGACCGGCTTGGTTTCCGGCTCATGCTGGCCATAAAAGGAATCCTTACATTGTACCACACCTGTGTGGAATTCACATCCTTCTTTCTTTGCTCCTTCCACAAGTGCATTGATCACTTCCAGATTTGCCACTGCCGGGAATTCAATAGGTGCATACTCTTTACTGGTGCCCTCCATACGGATCGCACCCGTTGCAACAACAATATCACCACTTTTTACCTCCGGCTGCATTCCACCGCAGGTTCCGATGCGTACAAATGTGTCAGCCCCGCACCGATAAAGCTCTTCCATTGCGATAGAAGCGGACGGTCCGCCGATTCCAGTAGATGTCACACTTACCTTCACTCCGTCCAGTGTTCCGGTGTATGTTACGTATTCCCGGTTATCTGCTACCAAAACCGGATCATCAAAATACTGTGCGATCTTTTTGCAGCGTTTCGGATCTCCCGGTAAAATAACGTAACGTCCCACTTCTCCTTTTGCTACCTGAATGTGATACTGTCTGTCCGCATCCTCTGAATAATTTTTCATGTTTGTTTCCCCCTTTCTCAGCTAACAGTTTCCCTATTCCTTATGAATAAAAAAAAGACTGCATTTTCATACAATCCAGTCCTTTATTCTTTTATTTTAACCTTGCTTCCCGTCGATCCCTGCAAAACTGTATTGTCTTACATTACAGTCAGATTTTCGTATTTGCTCAGTCAATGTCAAACCTCTTTTGTCTTTATCCCATTATAACATAGATTCATTTTCTTCAAAAGCTTAATATAAACATGTTCCACAAACCACGGTTCTGTTGATCTCATCAATGCTTCTTCCGGTGAAAACCAGGCTACACCGCTGTTTTCATCTGCTTTTATGGAAACAGCCTCTTCTGAATCTGCCTCAAGGAGATATGTTAGGTTAAAGTGCAAATGGCTGGATACATATTTTCCTTTTTTCATATGGCCGTCTACAGTCAGGGATTCCAGGGAAAAAATCTCTTCTGACACCGGACGAACATTGGAAATCCCTGCCTCTTCTTTTACTTCTCTGACAGCAACGGACAGTAAATCCTTCTCGCCATCTGCATGTCCTCCAAGCCAGGACCAGGAATTGTATATGTTGTGATATACCATAAGGACTTTCGTCCGTTCTCTGTTTACTACCCAGGCAGAAGCTGTCATATGGGCTACTGCATTTTCCCTGGAAAAAGCATTCTCATTATTTCTGATCCAGTCCAGGATCAGGATTTTATCTTTTTCTTCCTGCTCATTATATGGCTTGTATTTTTCTATCTGATCGATCAGTTTCTGGCGTGTTATCATTATGCACTCTGTCTCTTTCTTAAATATCCATAAATGTATTTTTAGTCAAGTGGATAAAAGCATCCGCTTCGCTACTTGCTCATAACCGGATAACTGCTTCACAGTTTATCAGAAGGAGCTTGTAACTATCTTTTTTATTTAATACCCATCCTTTAACCGGACAATATTTTTTAATTTTTTTCCATTCAGATATCGTTCCAGATTTTCCATGCAGATGTTCCAGATCATATCCTGGACTTCAGCGTTTCCACCGAAACTCGGGCCTGCAATGTGTGGAGTGATAAGGACGTTTTCCATATTCCAAAGAGGTGATGTCTCCGGCAATGGTTCTGTTTCAAATACATCCAGGACCGCTCCTTTTAAGTGGCCTTCCTCAAGTACTCTGATCAGGTCTTCTGTTGGAATGAGGCTTCCTCTTCCTACATTAACCAGAATTGCATCTTTTTTCATGGAATACAGCCGTTCGTAATTCAGAAGGCCTTTTGTTTCCGGTGTTCCCGGGAGACAGCCGATCACAATATCCGCTTTCTGAAGCTGCTGATCCAGCGCTGTCAGATCATATACCTCATCAAACTCTTTCATCTGCTGCAAATGCTCCGGGACTGCAGTTCTTTTTATTCCAGTCACATGCGTTTCAAACGCTTTCATTCTATGGGCAATATTTCTTCCTATATCCCCTGTTCCCAGGATGAGAATGTTTTTTCCATATATGGTTTCTGATGATCGATTCTGTACCCAGAGGTGTTTCTGTTTGTTCTTCCAGTAGTTCGGAAGTTCACGGTACAGCGCAATGATATTCCCGATCACATATTCTGATATGATCTTTCCAAAAGCGCCGGAAGCATTGGTTAATGTAACTCCTGTCGGGAATGCTTTCATTTTTGTATATTTGTCCACACCGGCCCAGGTCAGCTGGATCCAGCGAAGATTTTCTGCTTTCAGGATTTCTTCTTCCTCTGGCTCTCCGATCACTACTTCTGCTGCTGCGATCGCATCCTCAGTTTCTTTGCCCTGAAATGTAAATTCGCACTGATCTCCGAATTTTGTTACAAACTGATTTTGAATTTCTGCATTGCATTGTGGTTTTATTAAAACTTGTATTTTCTTCATGTTTTTTCTCCGCAAATCATCTTTATCAGCTATATCCTACCATAATTAACAGCCATCTGCTATTATTTTCTGTTATTTCTGCCGCTGATATCTGGTCACTGCCAGGATCATGCAGACAAAAACTACCACAAACATAGCTTCCAGTCCAATGCCTTTCCACACCGATACAGCTGCCTCACCTGTTAGGTGACTATAACTTCCAAGAGTCTCATTTACGTTTTCATACCAGTACACAGGAAGAAACTGAGACACCTTCAGGACGTTTCTGTCCATAATATTCATGGGAACAAACACACCACACAGAAAGCACATTCCAAGAGACAGGATATTTGCGATCCCGCTTAACATGTTGCTATTTTTTACAAAAAGACCGATCAGATAGGAAAGTGAAAGTGCCACTGCCATCATTACCAGAGTGTTCAGTACATAGTATCCGAAATTTTCTGAACTGAGAAATGTTTTTCCATACATAAGGATAGCTCCAGCCATACCGATTCCCCATAAGCCCCCACCCATCACAAACATAGCCAGAAGTCCTTCCAGACTCTGTCGTCTTGCAGAGATCGCAGATGCCTGCATTCTCTTTGGTATATCGTCTTTTTTGAAAGCCATCAGAACATATCCCATCACATAGCAAAGTAATGCAAGAAACAGATATGGAATATATCGGAAATAATAGAGCCATCCGGACGTACCACTATTTTCATCTGTATCCAGTATGGTGACTTCTCCTCTTTTTTTATCCAGGATCGCTGTTGCCGCTTCCTTCTGGGAAAAACCGGCTTTCAGATATGTCCGCATTGTATTCAGGCAGCTCTCAAGCTGTTGATCCACATAATATGCCGAATAAGATCCGGGCACCTTGGTCACAGAAATACTTTCGCCGTTTACCATACAGCTCTCATAAAAATCCTCAGGAATCACCACGATGTACTCTACATTTCTGTAAAAAAGCTCTTCCTGAAGCTTCTCCCTGTTATCCTCCAGCATGGTCACGTGATGCGTACCTTCAAGCCATTTTACCAGTCCTTCTGCAAGTGGTCCGTTGTCTTTATCCACCACTCCAATCTTTATTTTTTCGCTTTCATAGCTGGTATAAGTTTCCTTACCGGCCGCTGCCTGAAGTGCCATTGTCACTCCGAAAAAAATGCCCAGATACAGGAGGATCAGACCTGTATTTTTTTTCATGATCCTCATATAGCCTTTAAATACTGTCATAACGTTCCCTCCTGACCATGAAAAAGGATGCCATCACCAGCACCACGCACATTACCGCCAGTGTGATCAGATTTCTATAGTATCTGGTCATATCATCATATACATTGATACAGTAAAACGCATCTGAGATCAGTGATGCAGGATTGATCCGGTTCACAAACGGAACACTTTTTTCCACGATATCCTTCATATTTCCGTTCATCAGTCCGGCAAGAAAGCTGCTTACCATAGAGATTCCAAGCATGAGCCCGATTCTGACGCCTTCCTGCATTTTTCCGAAGCTGCCTATAAACATTCCCATAGATACACCGATGAGACTTCCGAAAAAAGATACCACCAGCATTTTTCCCATCTGTCCCTGAAAATCCAGATTGAGAATATACCGGAGATACAGGATCAGAATGATCACGTCCACATAGCCCAGAGCAAAAGATGTCAGCTGGTCTGTAAGGATCAGCTTCAGCTTGTGGGTCGGCGTTACACACCGTCTGGCTGCCAGAGGTGTGATATTGGCCTGGATCCCGATTGCAGAGCCAAATCCGATAAAGCATCCATACAGGCAGGCCATGGCGATCAGTGCGTAAAAGAACTGCACATTTCCGTCAATGGTCCGGCCACCAAGAGAGACTTCCCTTACCAGGCTGTCGGAACTTAACAAGGATTTCATGGTTTCCATATCCATCTGCGGATTTTTTTTCATGATATTGGTGATAGTCGTTCTGGTGTTTTCACAGCTGTCGAGAACTGTCTGAAGGATACTTTCTTCTATTCCGGTTCCTGCTACTGTAAGGGAAGGCTCTTTTCCCACATAATAAATCCCTTCTACTTTTTTATCCTGCAGTGCTTCCAGCGCTTCCTTTTCCGACATTTCTTCTGCTTTTAAAAGATCCGGACTGCTTTTTTCCACTTCATCCAGATAGGTCATAAAAAACGTATCCGCAGAGGCTTCCTTCACCACTGCCACCGGAACCGTCTGAAAATCTGCTTCATTGATATTTCCGAATGCAAAATAGAAAAAAGTTCCAAGCACAAGCGGAAAGACCAGCGGCCAGAATACAATGTTAAAATTCCGGATCTTGGAAAGAAAACTGTATTTCAGTAAATGCAACATCTCCCATCCCTCCTAATCTCTTAGCTGTTTTCCGGTGATCTCCAGAAAGACATCATTTAATGTAGGCAGTTCGGAAAAGACTCTTCCAAAAGAAATATCCTGGCTTTGCAGATAATTAAGAAGACGGATCAGGTTATGCTTCGCATCGGTACAGCGCACGACCAGCACCTGTTTTTTATACTGCACATCAAACACATGCTCCAGTGTGCGGATATCCCGGAGATTTTTTTCTTCCAGGGCAATGGCTTCTACGGTGATGGTCTCTCCTGTTTTGATCATCTGCTTCAATTCTTCCTTTGTTCCCTGAGCGATGACTCTTCCGTGATCCATGATGGCGATCCTGGTACAGATCTGCTCCACTTCTTCCATGTAATGGGATGTGTAGATAATGGTGGAGCCCTGGTGGTTCAGCGTCTGGATCCCTTCCAGGATCTTGTTTCTGCTCTGTGGGTCTACAGCTACCGTCGGCTCATCCATAATGATCAGTCTTGGCTTGTGGGCGATCCCGCAGGCAATGTTCAATCTTCGTAAAAGGCCCCCGGAAAGCTTCTTCGGGTACATTTTGCGGAAATCTTCAAGACCTGTAAATTCAATGGCATCCTCCACCAGCTCTTTTCTCCGTTTCCTGTCCCGTATGTAAAGGCCGCAGAAATAATCGATATTTTCCTGCACTGTCAGCTCATCAAAAACGGCTACATTCTGAAGCACGATTCCAATCTGTTCCTTGAGCTTATAGCTGTCCGGCTTCATCTCTTCTCCGAATATCTTTATTTCACCTCTGTCATATTTCAGAAGTGACAAGAGGCAGCTGATGGCCGTTGTCTTTCCCGAGCCGTTGGGACCAAGTAATCCGAAGATCTCACCCTCCCGGATATCCAGTTCCAGATGATTCAGTGCGGTAAGATCACCGTATCGTTTTACCAGATTTTCTATGTGGACCATACTCTGTGGCATATGTTTTCCTCCTTTTTTACAGTCCGTTAAGCAGGACTTTTATATCTTTTTCGCAGAAATTCATATTTCTTCTATGATGCCATTATATCCTTTTCTTCTGTCTGCTCCAAGTGTTGAATGTCACCACCTGCGAATGACAAATGTCATGTCTTTTTCAGAAGGATAGATTTTTCTTTGCAGGGAAGGAACCGGTATATTATAATAAAGGCACATTGATTTCAGAAATTTGTGCAGCAAAAGGGGTTCTCACGGAACAGGATACGATAATTTTAGCCGGTTATCTGCCTGACTTTCGGAAAATGCTGTAGTAGAAAGGAGGGTATATTTTTTATGCGTTATTTTACAGATTCCATACTATTGCTTTTATACAGTACTTTAACATTTTTTTATGTGCCTGCAGATCAGGCTCTTGTGTTTGCCCTCCTTTTTGCGGTGATCCTTTGCTGCATTACTTATCTGTGCAGGGTATGTAAAACAGAATCCTGTTCACACAATTCTTTGCCAGTATTGAAACCCGCCGGAAATATCATTCCGGTTCTTGCAGGAAGCTATGTGATCTTTGGATTATGTTCCCTGTGGTTTTCGGATCTTCTTCTGTTTTTCCCGCTGCTGCTGTATCAGACCTTATCTGCCGGGCTTTTTCCTCTGGCAGTGGCTGCGCTTCCACTTTGGGGATTTCTGGTTTTTCAGATCAACAGATTTCCGGCAGTTCTTTGTCTGCTTGGGATTTTTGGTTTCGTTCTCTCATTTTTTCTCTGGCTCTATGCCGGAAAATATCAGGCTCTTTACCAGGATTTTCATCAGATCCGGGATGACAGTGAGGAACGTACGCTTCTTCTTTCTGAAAAAAACAAGGCACTTCTGGAAAAACAGGATTACGAGATTTATGCTGCTACATTGCGCGAGCGAAACAGAATTGCCAGAGAGATCCATGATAATGTGGGACATGTACTATCCCGTTCTATCCTTATGACTGCTGCCTGCAAAACCATCAACAAAAATGATTCTCTTGATCCTCTGCTTGGAAATCTTGAAGAATCCCTGAACGGTGCTATGAACAGCATCCGTTCCAGTGTACATGATCTTCATGACGATGCGATAGATCTGGAAGATGCCATAAAAGGACTTGTAAAGGATTTCACCTTCTGCCCGGTGAATCTTACTTATGATATGTCCAGGCAGATTCCAAGAGAGGTGAAATACAGTCTGATCAGTATTACAAAGGAAGGGCTTTCCAATGTGATGCGGCATAGTAATGCGGATTCTGTGAATATTCTTCTGCGGGAGCATCCTGCACTTTATCAATTGTGCATTGAGGATAATGGGACACCGGAAAATGGAATTCCGGATATGCAAACTGGATCAGACAGCAATAAGGCCAAAAATACTTCCGGTGGTATGGGACTGTCCAATATCCGTGACCGTGCAAAGGCGCTGGGCGGTACGGTCCAGATTACGCAGGAGAATGGTTTTCGGATCTTTGTGACGATCCCGAAATCTGTTTCTAATTGAATCAGACAGATATTTCTCACTTTGCCGGAAACCTTCCTGATTTGATCAAAGTACTTTCCCGGCATATTGGATCCGTCTGTTTTTTCTGATCTGTAAATTTACTTTTTATAACTCATAAACAGGAGATTTTGACATGAAAATTATAATCGTAGACGACGACTGCCTGGTTGCAGGAGCACTAAAAACCATTCTTGAAGCAAACCCGGATATCGAAGTGACTGCCACCGGCTCTGATGGTGAAGAAGCCTGCTCTCTGTACAGAGAGTATCTTCCGGATATTCTTCTGATGGATATCCGTATGAAAGGAATGGACGGACTGGAAGCGTCCAGAAAGATCCTGGGCGAATTTCCGGAGGCAAAAATTCTTCTTCTGACTACTTTTTCCGATGATGAATATATTGTAAAAGCCCTCCGCCTCGGCACAAAGGGTTATCTTCTGAAGCAGGATCATACCAGCATTCTTCCGGCTCTTCAGGCGGTTTACTCCGGCCAGACCGTATTCGGCACAGAGATCATATCCAAAATCCCTGAACTCCTGCAGTCCTCCGACGGATTTGATTATGCTTCCAGAAACATCAGCGAACGGGAGCTGGATATCATCCGGCTGATTGCCAACGGATACAGCAATAAGGAGATTGCCACAGAACTTTTTCTCAGTGAGGGAACGGTACGAAATTATCTCAGTTCCATTCTGGATAAACTGCAGCTGAGGGATCGGACTCAGGTTGCTGTTTTTTATTATCAGCATAAGTAAAAATCTCCTGCATCCAAATTCCTGTAAATATTTATTAATTTAATAGAATCGGAGGATTCCTCACAATGAACCGCTATCTTACTATCTATATCCCGAAAACAGCTGTTCCGGCACCTGTCTCCCGCTTTCTTCGTACGCAGGCAGGTCTTACAAAAAAGCAGATCAGCCAGGCGAAGTTTCGTCCCGGTGGTATCCGGAAAAACGGACAGCAGTGCCGGGTAACGGAAACCGCTTATCCCGGGGATCAGATCATAATATGCCTGGAAGCGGACGATGTGGATTCTGCCCAGCTGGAATCTTCATCCTTTACTGTCAATTCGTCCAATCACAATTTCCAATTCTCCGCAGACGCAATTTCATATTCTGATTCCGCAGCTTCAGAATTTGCAGGTTCTGATGTCAATTCTCACAATTATCATTCACTGGCTACAACGTCACAGTTTCTTCCTGAGTTGGCGATCATATACGAAGACCAGGATATCCTCGCCATAAATAAACCTGCCGGGATTGTCACTCACCCTTCCGGTTCTCACTACAGTGACAGTCTCGCCAACCAGGTGGCTTCCTATTTCCGTTCCAAAGGAGAGCCTACCAAAGTCCGGTCTATCGGACGATTGGATAAAGAAACCTCCGGTATCCTGCTCTTTGCCAGGAACCAGACTGCTGCCGCCAGATTACAGAACCAGCGTGAAGAAGGGATTTCAGAGAAAACCTATCTGGCTGCAGTTTCCGGTTTCATGCCTGTGGATGAAGATGGAGCTTTTCACAGGATCTCCGTTCCCCTTGCACCTGACCCGGATAACCGTCTGAAAATGGTCGTATCCACAGATGGCACGCTTCCCGGAAGCAAACATGCAGAAACCCTTTATTCTGTTCTGAAATCTACCGGCCCTGACGTAGCAGCTCCGGCTTCTCTTGTAATGCTCCGTCTGAAAACCGGCCGTACCCATCAGATCCGTGTACACATGGCATCTCTCGGGCATCCTCTTCTGGGTGATTCTCTGTACTGTTTATCGGACATATCGAATCCGTTTTCCCGGGCTGCACTCCACGCATGGAAGCTTAAATTTCAACTTCCATTTTCAATTGACGAAGCTGCTTCCGACACCCGGGCTTCCATGCATCATGACAAAAATGCCAAAAAAGAAATCTCCCTGGAAGCACCCCTCCCGGAAGATTTCAAAAAATTCTATGAAACGATATTCTGAAGCCATACGCCTTTTTTTACAAGGATAAATCCAATGACACATTTCATCATATCCGCTGCCTGGACCATTGCGTAGATCACAAGTACAGGCAGACCTGTAAAACGGCTTAAGGTAAATGCGATCGTTACACTTACCACCCAGATAAACACACTGTCAAACAGAAATGTAACGATGGTCTTTCCACCGGAACGCAAAGTAAAATATGTTGCATGCAGGAATGCATTCTGCGGCATGAAAAATGCTGTGATCATAATAAAATATTTCGCCAGAGTACGTGCCTCAGCATTGGTATTGTAAAGCCTTGGAAACAGTGGTGCCATTACAAACATCACAGCTGCCACGCAGGTACAGCAGAACACAGAAAATGCGATCATCTTGTTGTCCGTATCTCTGGCTTCCTTCATCTTACCTGCCCCCAGAAGCTGTCCTACAACAATGGCTACCGAATCTCCAAGTGCGATAAATATGATATTAAATACATTGTTGATGGTATTGGAAATATTTAATCCCGCAACCACGTTCAGTCCACGGACTGAATAACACTGTGTCAGCATGGCCACTCCGGCTGCCCATAAAGTCTCATTCAGAAGCAGCGGGGTTCCCTTAATAAGTATCTTCTTTGTCAGGTTCGCCGGAACCTTTAATGTTGAATACAGACCCTGTGCAAAAATATTCTTTTCTGTATGCTTATGTGTCCAGCTCAGGACAATGCAGGCTTCCACATATCTGGAGAGCACTGTGGCAACAGCCGCACCTCTTACTCCCATTTCCGGGAATCCAAATTTACCATAGATCAGAAGATAATTAAATATCAGATTGATCAGCACAGCCACGATCCCGGCCTTCATGGGAAGTACGGTCTCACCACATTCACGTAAGGTACTTGCATAGACCTGCACCATCATAAATGGCGGAAGTCCCAGAAGCATGATCCATAAATACTGTTTCCCATAAATAAGAGTATCCCTGATCTCCTGTGCGGTTCCGTCACCTTTTAAATACATGCTGATCAGTGAACCCCCAGCTGTCAGAAACAGTATAATGGTGATCGCTGTCAGAATCACTGCCATCCACAGTTTATAACGAAGTGTCTGGCGGACACCCTCATGATCCTTCTGTCCGAAATACTGTGCTGTAAAAATTCCCGCTCCGGACACCCCGCCGAAAATACATAGATTATATACAAAGATCAGCTGATTGACGATCGCCGCTCCAGACATCTGTTCGGTACCGATACGACCGATCATAATATTGTCCAGAAGACTGACAAAATTTGTGATCCCGTTCTGTACCATGATCGGTACTGCAATAGACAGGACCATCAGATAAAACCTCTTATCTCCTACGAACTTTCGGAAAAAAGAAGATTTCTCTTTTACCTTCTCCATAAATTCTTCCCCCTTGTTTTTCGTTTTCCTTCATCCAAAATTCTCCACAAAAAGGAGACTGCCCACCTGAAACATTCTTCCCTTTCGTAAGCGTTGTAGCTACTACCTTACTACAAACTTCTTTTATTTTCAATAGTCTTTATAACGATAAATCTCCGCTTTTTTTGTATCTTTTTACTCCACCATACGACTCTCGTCTGCAATATCCTGATCTTTGAACTTTTGTTCCAGCTGTGTCACAATTTCAGTGTCAAAGTTTTTCAAAGTGATCTAAGCCGGCTGAAAAAAGATCTGGACCGGCTGAATCTGGTGCTGAATTATATTTCTGAGAATTACAAACGGCCTATTTCTCTGGATGAGATCGCAGGTGTTGCTTATCTCCAGGCTGGATATTTCTGCCGTTTTTTCAAGAAAAAGATGGGGGTTACATTTCTGGAATATCAGAATGAATACAGACTTTCTTTTCTCTACAAAGATCTGATCAATACGAAAGACCCTGTGCATGTGATTCTGGAACGCCATGGATTCAACAATTATAAGCTGTTTCGACGGATGTTCCAGGAGCACTTCGGGTGCACACCTAAGAAGGTGCGGGAGAATATGCGGAAATAACAGTACCTTCTCTTACACCATCCAGTCTTCCCGCAAATACGAAGGAAAGTACCGCAGCAATCACTGCCATGGATACGTCAAAACAGATCTTGGTTGTTCCAAAATTTGTTTTCCATGTGAGGATAACCATATAAAAAATGATCCTATACCCGCATAAAAAAACAGCGAAATGGATTTTACTTCCATTTCGCTGTCTTGTGTTATTTCTTGTTTTCTATTATTTTTTTAGTATGTCGTTTTACGCAACCTGATTTTTGTTGTTGGTAACTGTGATCAGATGACTTTTGATCAGTACCGGACGTACTGCATTATAGATGATCGCTACCAGAATTACAGATACAACTGCATTGATAAAGGTTGCCGCCGCACTCATTTTTGCAAGTGCCTGTGCCAGTTCCTGTGGCTGTCCCAGAATGTACTGTTTGTAGAAATATCCTACGATAGGATCTGCAATTACGTTAAATGCAAGTCCTGCGACAGATGCGATCACACTCCATTTGAAAACATATTTTTTATCTGTACTCTCATTGATCTTTGCAACCTTGTGTGCCACAAGACCTACGATCAGACCGATACAGAATTTCAGTACAAAGGTTTTCGGTGCGCCTGTGATATAAACAGGGTCCATGATATCTGCAATTCCCATTCCGATAGCTCCGGCAAGTCCGCCATATACGCCACCCAGAAGCAGTGCTGCAAGTACGCAGAAAGCATTTCCGATATGAATGGATGTTGCGTCTCCGCCCGGCACCGGGATCTTGATCTGCAGAAATGTGAAGGATACATAACATAAAGCTGCTAATAACGCAGTTTCTGCAAGTTTAACTACTGTGTTGTTCTGTGTGTTCATAATAATTCCCCTCTCGTTTCGTTATTACCTTTGTTATTACTTTAATGTATGATTGTATTAATGTAGGAATGTAATAACTTGGATGTTATAGTACCGCTTGTTTGGGTATATTACAAGGGGCAATTTTTATGTTTTTTTAGGGGACAGTTTTTATGGGTAATAAAAAAGTGGCTGTTTAAGCCACTCTTTCATGATTGTATATTCAAAACTACATACATGTTCTATTGATGATCGTTAATCTTTTTTGAATCAATTTTAACCTGCGTACCGATCAGCCTTTTTTCACGGGCTCGCAGCCAAAGCTGCATCGCCTGTTCTTTTGGCTACTCCAGCGGTGGTCATCTCACGACTCCGTCGTTCGATGTCATTTGCTTCACAAATATTCAGTCTGTACCATAAATGGTTCTCCACAAGCAAGCTTGTTCCGCCCCATCTCTGTTACATCCTGCCCGCTTCCTCGGCTTTTTGGTCAAGCCCTCACCCGATTAGTAACAGTCAGCTCCATGTGTTACCACACTTCCACCTCTGCCCTATCTACCTCG
>NZ_RCXU01000047.1:0-16184 GCF_004167315.1 Blautia sp. aa_0143 | reverse complement strand
AAGTCGTGCTCTTCGCGAATTCTTCCTTGTTTTGGTTCAAGGTTACGAACGAGCACCGCGAGTTTCGCAATTACCTACAAATATATAATACAACATTACCGAGGACCAGTCAACATTATTTTTTATCACAATATAGGTCCTTATCATGGTTATCTTTATAATCGACATTTACTTTTTCCCAGGCGATCTATATGTTTCCTGTGCATCGTGGAGCAGGGCGACCAGCACGGAGAGATTGCCGCCGCAGTGTTCATACAGCCATTCCAGCACGGAATCCGATAAATCCATCCCCTCTTTCGTATACTGATATCCAAACAGCAAACGGCAGACTTTTAAGAACTCTTCCCCGAACCCCAGCGGGCCGTACTGCAAGCCCAGGGAGCGGCGGGCCAACTGCATGGCCTGTTCAAAAAACGGGATACTCTCCGGTGTGCCTACCATACAGATACTGATTCCGGAGTTATTGATTAACTGTGTCAGCATCCCGACCAAGGATTTCCCATTCCGGCTATTAGCCACATTCTGTATCTCATCCACCACCAAAAGCCCGATGTGGTTTAAGGCTACCTGGCTCACACTTCCAATGAGCATATCAGTAGTGGCTCTTGCCCTTATTGCATTTTTGTAATAGTTGCTTTCCAGCACTTCATCCACCTTCCGCAATATCTCTAACAACAGGCCTTTTACGGAGGAATCAAAAGGACACTGCACTACGATACAGGGTGCAATCCTGCAATACGGTTTTTCTATCTCCAGGACTTCTTTTTCCGTTATCAGACTGATAGCCCTGAAGACCGCCGAACTCTTCCCAATCCCGGAGACTCCCAGGATGGTAAAGGAATCTGAACCGCCGATGATTCCCTGGTATCTCCTGCCCCGGATACCCTTTCCATTCTCGTACTGCTGGCGGACAGCCTGCAGGGATTCCTTTTTCTGCAGGGACCGGAGGACACCCATATACAGTTTATGGTAAATCTCCACGGACATCTGAGAGGGGATATAGATGTTATAGATATCCGATAATGCCATCAGCCGCTCTGTGCTGCTCTTTTCCCGGATGGCAGGCGTATATCCCGGATATTCCCCCAGGCGTTCCAGCAATCCCTCTCCGTTCAGCATTTCCGGCATCCTTTTTATCATCTCATTCATGAACAGCATCTCCCTTCACAACATCTATATGGCGTTTTCTCTGTTCCCTCTGCCTGGTCTTCCGGATGTTCCGGATTTTGGTGTCTTCTGCACTTGCCGCTTTTCCTGCGATGCCCCGGATATGGCGGGCCAGGTCAATCTTCGCCTGCTGGTTCTCCAGAGCCGCATTTTTCACCAGGTCCCCGCACTGATTCCTAAGTACTTCCGCTTCCCCAAAATCCTTTCCCCGGAAGCGGCTTTCTATCAGTTCAAAAGGCTGATATGCTCCCTTCTCAAGGAGCCACACCTGGCCCACATCATCCGGGTTATAAGCAACCGTCACTTCCCCGCCTTTTAAATACTGCTCTGTATATCCCGAAGCCCCATAGCGCAGCCCCTGGACTTTCAGGCCCGAACGGGTAAAACGCCCGGTGGTCCTGGGAAGAAGGGCCAGTACCAGTTCTTCCCTGGAAACGGAAATGAGATTGGCCCCAATCTGCTCCCTGCCCCAGGCAAAGACCGATGCCGCAAACGGCCGGACTCCGGCATCCAGCATGGTTTTTGTATAAGGGAAGTTCTCCAGGATTCTCTGGCTGTTGTAATACAGGATGCACCGGAGGATGACCGTTTCAAAATCCCGCATCGTCAGGCAGGCATCTTTCCGGTAGTCCCTGGCTCCCCGCTCCTGATAATCCGGTTCAATCACTCCTTTTCCCTTTAAATGCTTCTTATACTCTGACTGTATCAGGTCAAAGAACTTTTCCACCGGGCCTTTCAGTTCCGGCCGGTATGCTGGCAGGTTCTGGACCGTCACGCCCAACTCCGTTATCTGCTCAAAGTTCCCGGAGGTGTACTCTGTTCCCATATCCGTCAGCATGATTCCCGGCAGGCAGTCACTGTCCCACTGCTCCTTGCTTATCAGGATTCCGAACTTCCTGCACCATTCCACCTTGTCTGCAATTACATGGAGCATCAGGTTCCGCAGGGAATACACACCACCTTCCCACAAAAGGCTGTATCCGTAACAAAACGAACTATACGCATCCACACAGGCCACCAGCATCGGACGTCCTACCAAATGCCCGGCATCATCCACTAGGTAGATGTCACAGATGGTCGCATCCAACATCCCCACACCTACGGAGGAAAACTCCTGGACACCATCCCCAAGGAGGGGCCGGTGGTTCCGCTGGTAGTCCTTCAGACCATCCCTGGAGATATAACAGTTCTGCAATTTCCTGGTCCTGCTGAAAAAATACCGGAACTGATGGATGGACGGGTGATGCTCCAATAGTTTTCCTGTTCTGTCACAGTACTTTTCCTTTAACATCAGGGTATATGCGGTGGAAATGCTCTGCCGCTCCCTGGTGTAATAAAACTTATTTAACGCCCAGCGCATGTTCTTCTCATCCTGCGTCAGGTCCCGTTCTTCCTTCTTTTCTTTCGGGGCCAGGGCTGCAGGGTCCTGGTACACCAGATATGTCCAAAGATAATTCTTTACAGTGTTCTGGCTGACCTGGTATCTTTCTGCAGCCTCTGCGATAAGCAGGCTCCTTTTCTTTTTCTCCCCTGCAAACGGAAGGATGGAAGATATCACCGTAAACCGTTCCCGCATGACCTTTCTGGCTGCGGCTGACAGTCCTTCCGGAACCTCCTTACCCATCTCTGCCAGGAAATCCTCTTCTGCGATTTCCACATCTTTCCTCAGTTCCTCCTGACTTATCCACCTTGGCATGGACCGTTTCCCACAATCTATGGACAACACCGAATCTTCTTTTTCTTCCAGGACCCGCAGGATGGTCCCTTCATGCCGGAACAGTTTATTTTTCCTCATTTATCACCAGCCCCCAATCTGTAACACCGTTTCTTCTCCAGTACTCCATTGACGCATCCAGCAGCCTCACAGTCATTGGTTTCATCAGGTGCTTTCTCTCCACACATTCCCTGACCATCAAATCCCCGTCCTGTTTCACACAGACAAAATCCATCAAAAGCAGTCATCCCAGCGTCCCAAATCCCATTTCCCAAAAACAGTTTCCGGGAGCCGGAAACCCGTATAAATCCAGCATTCCCAAAATCTTTCTTCCCAAAAAGGCCTCCCGGAAATGCCTTTTTTATTTTTCACTATGTCCTTTCGCACCCTCTTTTGACACTTTTTTCGTAATTTCATTTGTCAAAACCGGGACGGCTTTATCCATAAGATATCAAGATAATCCTGCTGCAACAGACTATCTTTTTTATTCTTTTTTCGGACAATCTTTCCGCGCCCCTCCTTTTTTTCTGTTCACTTTTTAAATCTCTTTTTCTTTTTTTCACAGACCTTTGATGCCTGGTTTTTGGCTTAGTTAAGCCTTTTTTAAGGTTTCTTTTGGGTTTCTCTTCTCTTTTTTCCATTAAAAAAACCCTGTTCCAGGATTTCTTCTGAGACAAGGTTTTTGGTGGTTCTTTTGGGTTTATTTTTCTTCTTTTGGGCTGGAAGCGGATGAAGATTGAATAAACGGGAGGCACTGGTTTTTGACAAGGGATGTTACGAAAAAAATGTCAAAAGGCAGTGCGAAAAAATATTTGCCTTTACTCGAATTCCAGACAGACAGTACGGAGTATTAACGCATATAGACGATTTTAAAGGCTTTTTAACCAGTTAAGAGCAACATAGCCACATAATCTAAATTTTAAAAATGCAATAAAAATGCAATGAGTGACACGACTACTTGCTATACTTCCATCGGCTTCTTCTTGATACCAACACTATGAAAAGTCCGATTACAATTAAATATACTTTGAAAGGAAGATCACCATGAATTACAAATTAGAACTCAAACAAATCGTGGAATTTCCACGCTGTCGCATTTACCGTGACTTCATACAAACTTTAATCACTACCAAGAGCATCCGAACTACCGGGGGCTCTTTTCTTTTTTATTATCTGGTATTATGCTCCTATGCAAATTACCGCACATCCTACCGCCGGATGGAACACATTACCTATACCATTGGTCCAGGAGAGTGGATCTGCACAGTCACAGATCTTCAGGAATGGTTTCGCTGCCGTTTCCAACATCAAGCGTTGTCCATCCTTCGATTTTTTGAAGAGCAGAATTACATTACCTACTCTCTTCTCGGCAAAAACCGCCTGGTCAAATTCAAAATATCAGACTGGCCCAAAGACAATACCGTATTGGAATACAACTATCCCTGTAAAAAAGATACAGGGTTTTTCTTTTTCCCGATTGCCAAAGTTCACGAACTAATTGGCATTGGAAAATGCTCGGAAATGGATGTTATTCTGGATCTGTGGATTCATGCAGTTTACAACGATTCCTCTGTCCTGGGATCTGATTCCGGTCCCATTGTCTATTACCGGGATAATACCGGAAATCCCCTTACCAGCTTTAATGAACTGGGTGAAAGGTGGAGTCTGTCAAAGGCATCGGTATCACGACTCTTGAAGAAACTGGAGGAAAAAGAATACATTACACTTATCTCATTTACAGGAAAACACGGAAGCGTAATTTATCTCAACAATTACCTGTCCGTGATGTTTAATATCAGCGACGTTATGATTGACAAGGAGGAGATCGCTATGAAGATGCAATTACCAATCCATGTACCTGAAGAAATCACTATTGAGGATTCTGCTTCTGTTAGCGTTTCAGAAACTGTCACAGACTCACAAATCACCGTTACAAAAAATGATTCCTGCGTTCCAGATTCACACATGAAATTTATCGTGCAAAAAGTCGCAGAACTATTGGATTCACAAGGGATTCCATGTTGCCACTGCTCCAAAACCCGCTATATATTATCTCCATTATCAGCCTGCAAAGATATATTTAATACATTTACTCTAAATATTATCTGTCCCTACGGAAATGCCGCTTATCGGTTTGAGTTGTCCGTAAGTCCAGGGGATGAGTCTGCCCAAAAGATGCCTGCCGTGGCAGAGCCTTCTGCACTGAAAGGGGGGGAATAGACATGGCAAACCGCAATACACAGGGATTTCCTTCACCCGAAGAAGATCCACGTTTTCACGACACCTATCAGTTTTTACGCAGATACCGGGATGCAACCTACAGCCTGAAGGTAGTCGTACACCAGATGGAGCACCAGTTTAAGCTCCAATACGACAATGACATCGACAAATTTCTGGACTCCATCTATGCTGCCGGGGCTGATCTTACCGGAAGCGACATCGAACAACGGGCAAAAAGTATTGCCAGAAGCAACCAGATGCTGAAGCTTTTGGAATCATCCATCGATCTCCTCCGGAACAATCACAAGCATGGGGAACAGTATTACTGGATTCTCTACTACGCTTTTCTCTCTCCACAGGAAATGAAAAATACAGATGAGATATTGGATAAGCTGGCTCACCACATCACCAATATTTCCTACCGCACCTATTACCGGAAACGCAGGGCTGCGATTGAAGCACTCAGTACCATCCTTTGGGGATTTACTGCAAAAGAGACATTGGATACGCTCAACAAGTTCTTTCCAGAGTAATACATATCGCCTATCTCCTCGGCTTTTCGTAATATCATAAAAATGTTATACTAAAAAATGCAAAATATATATTGACTCTCACGGAACGTCATAGCGTACAGTTATCTTATCAGGAACAGGAGGTCAGCAACTATGAGGACAGTCAAAGAAATATCAGAACTTACAGGTATCAGCGTTCGCACGCTTCACTATTACGATGAAATCGGGCTTTTAAAACCAACACAAAAAAGTGATGCGGGATACCGGCTTTATGACGATAGGGCATTGGAAATATTACAGCAGATTCTGTTTTTCCGTGAGTTTGACATTCCTTTGAAAGAAATCAAAGCTGTTCTGGAGAATCCTGCTCTTGAAAGGAACCAGATCTTGCAAATGCAGAGAAAAATGTTGGTAGCAAAGAAAGAACGTATGGAACATCTGATTGCCAGCATTGATGATATCCTGAAAGGAGAGAATAAAATGGATTTTGCGATTTTTAGTAAAACGGAAGTTGAAGAAATGTTCCAAACTATGTTTGAACATATGCCTGACAATATGAAAGAACTTGCTGTAAAAGAGTTTGGAAGCATTGAAGAATGGAAAAAGCATTATATTAAGACAGTTTCATCAGAAGAAATGCAGAAAGGCTATGCTAAAGTTGTTGAGTGGTATGGAGGAAAAGAGCAATTCCTGTCTGTTGCCAACAATCCTATTAGCAAAGAGGCTGCAGAAAGTTACAACCAACAATTTGACAATCTTTTATACAAATTAGCAGCTAAAAAAGTATGTTCACCAGATTCTTCTGAAGTAAGAGAACTTGTTTCCGAATACGGTTTTCTTATGAAACAACTTTCACAGATAAAGAAAGAACACGGTCTGATGGTTGCACAGGCTCAATATTGCCGTAATGAAAAAATCAAACCTATGATAGATGAAAAATACGGCAATGGTACAGCCGAATTCTTCGCACAAGCTTTCGAAGCATTTTATAAAGACAAGTAATCATTAGAACTACACAAAAGCACAACAATACACCATGCAGGGAATCAAAATGGTTTCCTGCTTTTTTTATGCCAACCAGTGAAAATGGCACAGAAATGACCTGCTTCTGCGATTGAAGCGTAAAATTACCCATGCTACAATAGGTATTGCTTATAGTTTTCCTTATTTCCAGCACCCATAGATGGTGCTTTTTTTGTACCTGTAAATTCAATCGCTGACAGCAGGTTCTATGTACTTTGTACGTACACTATACTTACAATACCAAACGTATCCTGTACGTACAGCCATATGTATAAAGTTTCCTATTATATATAGAAGGGAGTCAATCATGAAAACAAGGAACGAAATCTATCAAGGAGAGGGAGCCAAGCTCTTACGGTTCATTACCACTTACCATACTCTGAGGTATGACCAGGTTTTACAACTTTTCTCCCGACATGAGCAGTCTATCAAGTCATTGATTACCAGCCTCATCAAACAAGGGCGCATCATTTACGATAAAGAGCATGACCTTCTTTGTGACAGCCAGCAGTCTGCTGAGAATCCTGACTATGCTATAATTACATGCTTCTGGGTACTGCTGGATTTTAAGAAAGGTGTTGTATACCACACCAGTGGCGAATTTCCAATCAAGCTCAATTTCTTTTCGCAAGATGAACAATACGAAATCATCTATATCGGTGAAGAACAGGAGGCTCTGATCAATCATGTGATGGAAAGTATCCCATCACATGGTTCCAAACGCCTGATTGTCTTAGAATCCGAAAGCCAGGCTGCCAAAATCACCATTGATGATGTAGCCGCTTACTGCCTTGTAAATGAATCCGGTGCTGTCAGTTACTACATGAGAAAGTAGGTTATTATGACGCAAAATACACCAACCATTTACCAGCGGCTTGAAAAACTGGAAGGGGAGCTGCAAAAACTGACGAATACCGTTTACGCTCTGAAGGTCACTGATATCCAGAATTATGATAAAAATTTTGAGGAACTGAGCGTCAGTGCTGCTCTTCGGGCGGAGCGGATTGCCTGCCAGATGCGTAACCTTGTCTGTCCGGCTCTCTCCCCAAATCAAGCAGCTTATCTTCCCAAAGCGGCAGATGCACAGGGAATGCGGATTGCAGAACAGCAGGGGATTCTCACCATTACGCTTCCCGGACTGCTTCCGAAACGAAGAGTCCACACAAACACTGCATTTCTCCATGAACCGCTTAATTATATGCTTCGGGAGTATGTAAAACAAAATGCCCTGCCCCTCTATCGTGACTGCGTGATATGTTTCAGTCAAATATATGACAGGGAACTTCCTCAAAGACGTATCCGGGATTATGACAATCTGGAGTTTAAACAGATTCTGGATACACTTTGTACTTATGTTCTGACAGATGACAGCGGCTTTTTCTGTGATTCCTACTACACGACACAGCTTGGCTTAAAGGACTGTACACTGGTATCGGTTATGGAAAAAGCTGACTTTCCGAAATGGCTGCAGAACCAGAAAAATCATCACGAAAGCATGTCGGAAAATCTCCTGACTTCTCAGGCAGAAATCCGACATCGGTAAGAACCACCGCAGGGAACTTTGTTTTCTTGCTTTTTTTATCTCCAAACCACCGGAGATTTACCCAAGTATAGGCTTGCATGGGTAAGAACTGAATTGAGGTGATGCTTATTTGATAAGACCTGACACTACGAAATACCGCTTACTGGAAATGATAGGGATGTGCGGGGAATTTCCCGCAGACCAGCTAAACAGACTCATCCCAAGTGCCTCCTATGCGGAAAAACTCATTACGGATTTGAAGGCGGAACACCTCATCCGTACCCACTACCGGGATGCTCTCAGAGGCTACCGTCTTACAAAAGCTGCGAAAGAGATGCTGTTATCTGTCTCGCCGCTACGCTTCCAGTGCTATCTGACCGGCAATACCGAGACGAACCTCATCCGAAGTGAAGTATCCCGACGTATCCGCTTACATCAGAAAGCCGAAACGTATCTGACACTCCTTCATGCCGGGATTCCCTTTTATCCGGATGTAAAACCTGACATCTTCTGTAATCACCGCGAAGCTGGTTCCATCGGTATGCGAAGCCTTCCTCTTTTTTACGCTTCCAGAGAAATTAAGGAATTGGGCCCGGAGACCACGAAGATTAGGAACTCCCGCAGCATGGGCATCCTGATGGCACCGCAATGTGTCTATGTCCTTTATAACACGGGAAACGGAGTCCTGAAATGGGAATATCGAACGGAAGTCCGCTTAAACGCCTTCCTGCAGCATTACCTGCAAGGCTACCCTTACAACGGACATCCACAGATCCGGGCAATCATGACCGGAACCGACATGGAAATGGCTTTCCGGCTGTTTACCAGTACCGGAGGCTACAAAAAGAGCCTGTTTATGCTGGACACCTCCTTCGAGCATTTCCATTACCTTCCCAATACTCCGGAAGGGGAAGTGCTTTTAAAACTGCTGGTTCACCCTGAGATCATGGAAAAGCTGGACAACCTCCTGCTGTCCGATCTGGGCTGCCGCAGCGATTCAATTCCACTGGAACATGATGCCACGGATGCTTCCGGGAACCCCATCCTTCTTGCTTATGATTTTGACATGCAGCGAATCAACCGGTTCAATACCGGCTTAAATGTATACGGCAGATCCGGGAACCTGATCTGTTTCGATTTTCAGATTCCGGTCCTGAAAAAATACTTAACTGCCACAATCCATTTCTCCAGTATTGACCTTTGCAAATTCAAAAGGGGGTTTTTACATGAACCGTAAATGGTGGAAGCTCATTTATATGCTTCCGATCACCTTCTGCACCCTCTATGCAGGAGGCTATGTTGCTCAATTTATCCGCAACTATCAGACCTGGGAATCTGCCGGCAATTTTGCCGGAAACGGAACTGCCCCGCAGATCCCCTCCCCGCACCCGCTCGCCTGTCTGGATGCCCTGACTGCTTTCCCGTACAATCTGTATGGGATTTTTCTATGTCTGGCAGCTTTTGGACTCCTGACCTTCCTTCTCATGCGTATGGGATTTGACCGAAACGGGGAAATAACAGACCGGGGCCGGAACCTGAATTATTCCACAAAGGGAACCTATGGGACTTCCGGTTTTATGACTTTGGAGGAAATGCATCAGGTACTGGAGCTTACGAATGATGTCAAGAAACACAAGGGAACCATTCTTGGAAAACTGAACGGAAAAGCCGTTTGTCTCCCGAAGGATACCCGCATGAACCGGAATATTGCCGTTTACGGTGCCAGCGGTTCCATGAAAAGCCGGGCCTTTGCACGCAACATGATCTTCCAGTGTGTTGCCCGCGGGGAAAGCCTCATCATCACCGATCCAAAATCGGAATTGTACGAAAGTACAGCCACTTACCTTGAGAATACCGGATATATCGTGAAATCCTTTAATCTTGTAAACCCGGAAAACTCGGATAGTTGGAATTGTCTGGGTGAAATTGGCGGACAGGAAACCATGGCACAGGTATTTGCTGATGTCATCATCCAGAATACCGGTTCTGCCAAAGGCGATCACTTCTGGGACAATGCCGAGATGAACTTATTAAAAGCTCTGATTCTCTATGTGGATCAGGGATTCCCACCGGAGGCAAAGAATATCGGACAGGTATACAAACTCCTGACCATGAGTTCGGAAAAAGAACTGAACAGCCTCTTTGACCTGCTTCCGGTCTCCCATCCGGCAAAAGTCCCCTACTGCATCTATAAGCAGGCAAGTGACACGGTACGTTCCGGCGTCATCATCGGACTCGGTTCCAGACTTCAGGTATTCCAGAACAAGCTGATCCGCCAGATCACTTCCTATGATGAGATCAACCTGACGCTGCCGGGAAAAGAAAAATGTGCATACTTCTGCATCACTTCGGATCAAGACAGCACTTTTGATTTTCTTTCTTCCCTGTTTATGACCTTCGTATTTATCAAACTGGTCCGTTATGCAGACACCTATGGGGAAGATGGAAAACTGCCGGTTCCGGTACATATCCTGGCTGATGAGCTGGCGAATACGGGAGCAATCCTATCGCTCAACAAAAAGATTTCCGTGATCCGAAGTCGAAACCTCAGTATTTCCTGCATTTTCCAAAACCTGCCTCAGATGCAGAACCGGTATCCCTTAAACCAATGGCAGGAAATCATCGGGAACTGCGACACTCAGCTATTTTTAGGCTGTACGGATGAGGTAACTGCTACATTTATCTCTAACCGCTCCGGTGATGTGACCGTTGGTGTCAGCAGCGAAGCCAAACAATTAAATAGCTGGAGGGTATCCGATTATACACCGGAATACCGCCAGACCAGATCCATCGGGAAACGAAAGCTCTTAACTCCGGATGAGATCCTGCGGCTCCCGCTGGATACTGCACTGATTATCCTGCGTGGTCAGAAGGTACTGCAGGTAGAAAAATACGATTACACCCTGCACCCGGATGCCCAAAAACTCATTCCCCGGAAGGCTTCCGAACATATTCCGGAATGGAGAAAAGGAGCATGTAGTGAAGAATATACGTACACTCCAACTATTCCTGCTTCCCACCCGAAAAAAACCGCTTCTTATGGAAAGCAGAAAAAGAAAAAAGCTGAACCGCACTTTGACCAGCAAAGCGTTTATCAGGAACCTGGCTATCACGATTTCCCGGATGACTTCTCAGCAGATAACTATTCGGATCACACAGACATGGTTCCTTTAGATAAAGATTCTATCATGTCATAATTTGAAAGGAGACACTATGATGCCAAACGAAACAACCAACACACCTATTTTAACTCTGGATTCCGATGCGAAGCTGGAAACAGCCCAGTCCATTTCAGACCTTACCTGGCATGAGATCCAGAATGCCTACCGTACCCGCCGGATCTTAACCGGAATGCTTGGCGGTATCGAGAAAACAGAAAACGGCAGCCTCATTGCCGTGGTTTACTACAAGGATTTCCGTACTGTCATCCCAGTAACTGAGATGATGATCCATCTCATGCAGGATGAAGCACACGATTATGGGGAGCTTGCTCTGCGGCAGAACAAAATCCTCAACAATATGCTTGGATGTGAGATTGATTTTCTGATTAAGGGATTAGATCCGAAGACACGCAGCATTGTCGCCAGCCGGAAAGAAGCGATGCTGAAGAAACGCCAGATCTTCTATCTGGATAAAGATGCTTCCGGAATGCCGAAAGTTTATGAAGACCGTATCGTGCAGGCAAGAGTCATTGCTGTTGCGGAAAAGGTAGTCCGGGCAGAAATTTTCGGTGTGGAAACCTCCATTCTTGCCAGAGACCTGTCCTTCGACTGGATGGGTGATGCCAGAGAACGCTTCCAGGTAGGCGATCACATCCTGGTACGCATCCTGGATGTGCGGGCAGACTCACCGGAGCAGGTCATTGTCCACGCAGATGTCAAAAGTGTGGAAGGCAACACCAGCAAGGAAAACATGAAAAAATGTAAGATTCAGGGAAAATACGCCGGAACTGTGGAAGACATCCATAAAGGCACCGTCTTTGTCCGGCTCTCCATCGGTGTCAATGCCATTGCCCACTCCTGCTATGACAGCCGGACAGTCGGGAAAAAGGATCAGGTATCCTTTGTGGTGACGCATATTGATGAAGAGCGTAATGTTGCCCTCGGCATCATCACCCGCATCATCAAGCAGACCATATAAGGCTTCCACCTTATTTTTAAATAGCTTTTTTTCATATACAGCACCAATTAGTCCAGCAAATACTCACGATACAGCTACATAAGGTGACAGAATAAAGTATTTTTCAGACCATTACCTTATTGTACTGAAAACGGTAACGTGTTATACTGATTCGGTATTACTGAACCGGAAAGACGGATGCATTTCGATTTTGCCCTCTAGTATCCAAGGAGGGTGATGCCCATGAATACAATGGAAGTATTGACTTTACTATTGGTAATTTTTGCGGCTTTGACTTATATAGATCGACATAATAAGAAATAGCATCCACGACCCTAGGAAAGTTTTGGATGCTATGACTTATACATAGAATATAAAATTTAACTGAGGGCATCAGATTTTGCATCTGAATACCTTTCTTGAGTTCATTATACACTGGGGGATTTGAGAAATCAAGTCCCCCTTTTTATTATGACATTGATTAGTATCTGCATTAAACATCAGAAATTTATATTCTTACTCACTGAAACGAATTCTCTCTATCAATGAATCTTTCCTTACTGACTTTGCAATGAATATTGCCAATAACATCTGTATCACAAACAATGTTAAAATTATAATAATAGCTGCTGTTACCGGATAATGGTATGTGCTGATATCAAACATTCCTGTACGCTTTGCATATAAAAACAACGGATATCCTGCAAGACTTCCCACTCCGATACTGATAATAAGAGTGCCTACTGTATAAAATATACCTTCCAACTGGAGCATCTTCATCAACTGACGGTCCGACATTCCGATTGCCTGCATCATGCCAAGCTCCTTTTTTCGCACATGGACACTATTGATCATTGTGTTAATCAAGTTCATAATGCTGATTGCTGCCAGAATGATGATAAATGCATAACATGCACCTCTAGTCATCTGTATGGCATTTTCCCATGTATCGTACTCATTCTTCCAGGTACGCATCTGCAGTCTGCCTGATCCATCCACAATAGCCTGTAGAGATGCTTCCAGTGCCTCATCATAATCCTTATCTGCAATCACCTGAAAATAGCTGGAAGAATTATTTATGGTAAGTTTCTCTGCCCCTTCTTTTGCCATGATAAGACAGTTATAGTTTGTCAGACCTGTTCCATATTCACCAATTGCTGCCACTTCAATCTCTTTTTGAAAGGTATTATCTCCATCATGAATATTGAGTTTCAGCTTATCTCCCACTTTAATATCTGGATACCAGTGAAGTAGCGCGCGGTCCAGAATCACTTTATCCCCGGATTTCAATTCCTCGTATGTGACATTGCCTTCAGTGATTCCTTTTTTCAGCTCTTCTGCGTATTCTTCCGGCACTCCATTGATAAATTCGGTTCCAATTTTTTCTTCAAAAGGTCCTCCTGATACCTTCAACGCGGTAAACACATCTACCCGCTCAACACCGTCAAGCTCCTCTATCTGCTGCTTTAGTCCTTCATTTAATGGATTATTCTTTTGAACCTCCGCCCATTCATATTCAGGATGCTCTTTATTCCCGGATTCCACAATTGGAGAAATCTCATATTGCCCCACAATCGAACTCTTTGCACTTTCCATCGGATTTGCACAAGACAGCACCGTTGCTACCATCATGACAAATATTCCGGTAACGGCCATAGATACAATCGTGATAGTACTCTTCTTTTTATTCTCTGCAAGATTTCTCTTGGTCAGTCGTCCGATATTCAGAAATTGATATCCCTTCCTGCTGCTTTTCTGTCGCTTACTGCCTCCCTGGTAACGCATAGCTTCTATTTCTGATATCTTCGCCGCCATACGCATAGGCTTCATCAGTGACAGATACACTGTACACAGAGTCACTGCAATTGCCAACAGATAAATCCACCAATAATAAAGTTGGACTTCTCCTTTAGCTACAACCTTGTATGCCTCTGTTATAAGTACGTTTGAATCCTTTGCATGTTCTACAAACTGGAGAAGTACAACTTTCACAGCAACTGTTCCGATCAAAAGTCCTATCGGAATGGCAAACAACGCCACTCCCATTCCCTCTCTTAGTACGATTTGTCTAAGCTGCCGTTTCGTAGCCCCGATTGCCTTTAACTTTCCAAATTCCCGAACCCTCTGGTTCATAGATACATAATAAACACTATAAATTGTGATAATGCCCGCCAATACAACAATAAGCATGATTCCTACAATCACCGGAATTGTAGCCGGATCCACATAATTTGCTGCAAGATACTCTTTATTAATATTCATGTCATCCTCGGAAATCCCGAACTGTCTGGCAATATTCTGTATCGTCTCTGTATAATCTGCAGTCGTATTTCCTTTCTGTCCATTCACCTGAAGTAAAAACCGATATTTCACCTGTTCTACCGGTATCTCCGCTTTCAGAAAGGCCTCTGAAACCAATGATGTATATTGTTTTTGTTCTTTGCTGCTCTCATTATCTGCTAAAAAACCACAGATTCGAAAGTCTTTCTCCTTCGTATAATCCAGTCCGTCATCTTTCAGAATCTGATAAGGTACTGTGATAGTGTCACCGATTTTCCCATTCTGTCCTAATGCTTCCAGTATTCCTTTTGAAACCACAATATCATTTTCTTTCTGCGGAAGTTGCCCCTCTTTCAGCTTCACTTTATAAAGTTCCATCCCTGTTCTGTCCATATACATCATGGAAACCGTCGCATCTTCCAGATTCATGTACCCCGCATCGCTGCGGAGTCCGTAAGTTTTCACATCATGATGTGCCGCCAGTTTCATAACTGTACTCTCGTCCACGTTCCGATAAAGGGCATGCCATGTTGGATAAATCTTATTGATTACCGCAAAGTTCACTTCCACCATATCTTTTCCGATTGATGGGATTACGAACAGCAGTAATGTTGTCAGGATAATGGCAATTCCAATCAGTATGTTTTTGCTCTTATAATGCCGCATATTGCAATATGCAACTCTGGTCGTCATCTTCATTATCTTCTCACCGCCTTGCCATCTTCAATGATAATCATTTCATCCGCCATCTGGGCAATCGTTTCATCATGGGTAATCATGATAAGCGTCTGCCCGAAATCCGACACGCAGCTTTTCAATAGGCTCATAACCTCTAGCTCAGTCTGGGAATCAAGGTTTCCCGTCGGCTCATCCGCCAAAATTATCGCCGGTCTTGTCACCAATGCCCTGGCTATCGCAGTTCTCTGTTTCTGTCCACCAGACAAAGCAGACGGCATCGCATCTTTCTTATCCTGCAGTCCGATTTTTTTGAGAATATCTTCCACTTCCCGCGGCTTTACCTTGCGATTATCAAGTCCCAGCGGAAGAACGATATTCTCCCACACATTCAGCGATGGAATCAGATTAAAATCCTGAAAGATAAATCCTATCTTCTTTCTTCGAAACTGTGCCAGTTTATCATCTTTTCGAGAATAGATATCGGTTCCATCAATCCATACTTTGCCGGAATCCGGTCTGTCAAGCCCTCCAATCAGATGCAGAAGTGTAGATTTTCCGGAGCCGGAACGTCCTACGATAGCTGTAAACTTGCCTCTCTCTATCTGTAAACTTGTATGATCCACGGCTCTCACCTGATTCTCGCCTTCTCCATAATACTTTACTAGATCTTCTACTTTTAAAATACTACTCATATCTTCAAGTCCCCTTTCCATTTCATACCCCTACTATAACATTCCTGCATTACAAAACCCTTACAACAACCATAACAGTTTTGTAAGGGTTCCGACTATTCTCCTATTATGAGCGGCAGTGTCACTTTAAATATCATACCTTTCTCAGCCTTTCTTTTGGCTGCTATTGTCCCCCCCTGTTTGTTAACTTCCAATTGTAGGTACAACTAAACAAAAATCCATTGCATATCAATTGTTAAAAACCTTGAAAATAAGCC
>NZ_RCXU01000046.1:0-16460 GCF_004167315.1 Blautia sp. aa_0143 | reverse complement strand
GCAGACCGAAGATCTGACCCCAGAATGCATCTTTCATGGTCTAACTCCATTATATTTATCATCCTTTTTCTTATATCGACGGATATGTATTTATGAACTAATTGTTCTTTTCAGTATACTACATCAGGGAAGAGAGAACAAGTGTTTCTTTTATACTATAGAGATTTTTTTGAGCAGATATGCTCAGATGTGCAATTCATCTCACCACCTGAAGAGGTGGGAGAATTCTTGCTACATTTGTTAAAATGGCTGATCGTATTGTACTGGTTTCTCAATCTTCTCTGCTGTCTGATCATAGCCAGGGCTTTTCACAACATTTCTCTCAGAGAAAAAAGACACGAACTGTTGGTTCAGCAGATGAGTTTTCTTCAGAAACAGCTAGAATATACAACCGAAATGGAACAAGAATATCAATCTGTGCGAAAATGGAATCACGATATGGAAAACCATCTCTTTTCACTGAATTATCTGATCCGCACCCAAAAATATCTTGAGGCAGATGTATATCTAGAAACAATTCTTTCAGAACTTCCGCCGGAAAAGAGGACTTTATGAAACGAGGCTTTACTATTCTTTTTATAGAACTTTTCTGTGTTCAGGCATCTCTTTTCCTGGGAGCTCTGCTACAGGAATATGCTCTGTTTTGCCAGATAATGCTTCTCTTTTTTCTGGCCCTCACTTACCGCAGGATCTACCTTCTTGCCAGACGATCGCTCAAAAATGCTCAGGAAGAGGCAAAATTTCAGGCTCTTCAGAAGCAGGAACAGTTACAGAAAGAACAGGAGCAGCTGTTTGTTTACAGAAAGCAGGAGACTCTAGAATTCCAGCAGTCTACCATCCGGAAACTTGAGACACTTCAGAATTACCTGAAAACGAACGAATATGATAAGATCCAGGACTACCTGCCTGCCATAACCGATGATTTTCAGAGAGAACGTTTCCATCCCATCTGTCAGGACAGCCTGATCAACGCCATCCTTGCGGACAAAAGATTTCTTGCCATGCAGAAAAATATCAAAGTTACCTACGAGGTTCTTCTTCCGGAGAAATCCAATATTCCCTCTTCGGAACTGAGCAGTATATTTTTCAACCTGCTGGATAATGGAATAGAAAGCTGCAACGCTTCCGGTTCTGAAGCACCGTTTATCTCTGTAACATCAAAAATGTCCGCCGGTTTTCTTACTGTCCACATGAAAAACAGCAAAGATCCGGCACAACCATTCAACCACAAAACATCAAAAAAAGATATCCCCAACCATGGATTCGGTCTGTCCATAATTGAAGATATCTGTGCAAAAAATGATGGTAGCTGTCAGTGGATCGACAATGGAGATACCTTTGATTCAGTTGTTATGCTGAGATACCAATAAGATTCAGCAGAACATACATATCCTTATCTTTCAGTTCCGCTGCATAATGCTCCACACATTTGAAGCCTTTTGAAATATCAAAATGTTTATCAAAATTCAAAACCTCATCAACTCCAGCTTCTTCTCCCTGGTCAGCTGCTTAATCCGGTACTCCCGGCTCATGGCCTCCTCCTTTGTGGCAAAGCCTTCGTAATACACCAGCTTCACCGGCCTTTTGGCCCGGGTATATTTGGCGCCTGCTTTGCCTTCATTATGGGCTTTCATCCGCCTGGCAAGGCAGTTTGTCCAGCCGGTGTAGAGCGTGCCGTCTGCACACTGCACGATGTATGTATAGTTCATAGCAGTCTCCTCTTCTGTAAAAAATTTATGCAATACAATGCCAAATGCCAGTACATCTTCAGTAACATCAACCCTGATATTTGCCTTCCTGTAAAACAAATATCTGAACACTTTTCTGGACAGTGTGATCTGTCTTCCGTGATATTTCCTCTCCTGTAAAACAAACATCCAGTCGGCCGCATTCTTTCTATGTAAAGACAGCCACCAACATTTCTTCAGCAGCCATCCTTCTATACTCAAGCAGCCGGCACAATTCATGTATTTCACTTATAACAAAGATAAAGCAGGTCGGGATTCCGGCTGCGGATTTTCCCACCTGCTTTATTATACGGTCATTTCTTATTTCTGTGAATATGGAATTCACTGCATAGCTGCTCTATAGGTATTCGTATTCTGATCTTGCTGTATTTCACGATCAATAAGCCCAGCCTACTCCATCACATAATTCTTCAGCACATAAATCTTCCCATCACACTCCACAGCCTCCACCTTCACAGCCTGCTCCTGCGTTTCCGGATAATATCTGGTGGCAAAAACAACCTCTCCGCCATTCACATAGATTTCCACAGCTGTAGTATCCGCAAGAACTCTGATGCTTTCGATCACACCGGACGGAACATGCGCCTTACGTACTTTACGTCCGGCACCGGCCTTCTCGGAGAGAGTTAAGATCATATCTCCGTCCTGATATTCCAGGAAGAGATTTTCTCCAAGGCTCACTTTACCCTGCTCACCTTTTACCTGAACATCCAGATCAAACGGTCCATTCACCGGAATCTCCGCACTGGAACCGCTGACAGAAACGCCAGTCTTTCTCAGCTCGTTCAGTTCTTCCACCGGATACTGATAAAGCATTCCGTTTTTATACGTAACTTCCCTTGGAACAGTCAGGCAATGCTGCCAGCCTTCGCTCTCTGCTGTAGGATTCACATACTCCTCATCTGCATCCGGCATTCCCATCCAGCCGATCAGGATCCGTCTGCCCTTTCCATCCTGGAATGTCTGGGGTGCATAGAAATCAAAGCCGTGGTCCCATTCCCGGAAAGCTTTTTCCTCCGGCTTTCCATCCTTCAGGATAAAGTATCCGGACTGATAGATGTTCTGAAAACGGAACTCTTCTCTGGTCAGTCCCTGGGGAGATACAGAAAGCACCTCCTGTCCCTCAAGAGTGAAAAAATCCGGGCACTCCCACATGTATCCGAATGCCTTTTCTGTAGTAAGCTCACTGTCAAATTTCCAGTTCTTCAGATCTTCGGATCTGTAAAAAAGTACGGCGCCCTGGTCGCTTTTCTGACGGCCGCCAAGGATCATCCGGTACTCTTCCCCCTCCTTCCAGACCTTCGGGTCACGGATGTGGCAGGTGTAATTCTCCGGATAATCCTCGCAGGAAACTGCAACCTCCTTTGTTCCGAAATGAAGGCCGTCCGCACTCTCCACATGAAGAGTGCTGGACTGCCTTCCGTTATTGATATAATCATAATCTCCATCCATCTTGATGTTTCCTGTGTAGAAAAGATGAAGCTTATCTTTCTCCGCAATGGCAGAGCCTGAGTAAACACCATGACAGTCATAAATGCTGTCCGGCAGAAGCGGAACCCCTTCATATCTCCAGCTGATCATATCTTCACTGGAGTAATGCCCCCAGAATTTCAGTCCACCGTTGGCCTCAAACGGAGAATACTGGAAAAACACATGATATCTTCCCTTGTACCAGCATAATCCGTTCGGGTCATTGAGCCATCCCACAGGCGGCATCAGATGATGGGTCAGACGGTTTGTCTGCATCGTCCTGGCAACTGCTGCCGTTTCCTCGATTTTTCGCACTTCCTCTGCAAGTACCTTGGTCAGAGAACTCATTTTATTTTACCTCCAGTACTTCAGAACCATTATTTACTGTTCCTTCTGCAAGCATTTTTACTTCTTCATAATCATCGGTATTGGTTACGATCAGCGGTGTGGTCACATCATAGCCGGCTGCCTTAATAGCATCCATATCAAAGGTGATCAGTGTCTGGCCTTTTTTGACCACGTCACCGTCCTTTACATGAGCTGTGTAGAATTTACCGCCAAGCTCAACGGTGTCAACGCCGATATGGATCAGCAGCTCCAGACCACTTTCTGTCGCAAGCCCGATGGCATGCTTTGTGTCAAAAATTGTAGAAACCGTAGCATCACAGGGTGCTTTTACTTCACCTTTGGACGGAATCACTGCCATGCCCTTTCCAAGGACTTCGGATGCAAAGGTTGCATCCTTTACTTCTGAAAGCGGGATCGCAGTTCCCTCAAGCGGGCTGTAGAGGGTCTGTGCACCTGTCTCTGAAGTTTTCTCCTGGGCAATTTCTGCCGGAGCATCTGATTTTTTCTCTGCTTCAATATTTTTTTCAGCTGTTTCCTGTACCTCATCCTTATATCCGAACATCCAGGTAAGCACAAAAGCCACACCAAATGCGATGGCAAACATCAGGATATAACCAACTGGATTATTCAGGCACAGCAGGATTCCGAAGATACCGGTAACGCCTGTTCCTGTAGCACCAAGACTGGTGATGGAGGCAAAAAGTGCTCCGCATGCACCACCCAGGCAGCCCATGATAAACGGCTTTCCAAAGCGAAGATTTACACCGAAGATTGCCGGCTCTGTGATTCCCATGCATGCGCTTAAGGCAGAAGGAACAGCCATGGATTTGATCTTCTGATTTCTGGATTTCAGGCCTACAGCAAGAGCTGCACCACCCTGTGCAATGTTAGCTGCAGATGCAAGTGGCAGCCAGTAGGTAACGCCGAATTTGGCCAGCTGTCCAAGGTCAATGATAGTGTACATGTGATGAACACCGGCAACAACAGTCGGTGCATAAAAGGCACCCATGATAAAGCTTCCGATTCCAAATGGCAGTGCGATCAGCCACTGGATCCCATCCAGAAGTCCGTTCTCAACAGCTACGAAGATCGGTCCGATAATGGAAAGTGTAAGATAACCGGTTACAAAAACACTGACAAGTGGTGTTACAAAAAGATCGAACATTGCAGGTACGATCTTATGAAGTCTTTTCTCGATCTGTGCCAGTACCCATACTGCAATGATAACCGGGATCACATGTCCCTGATATCCCACCATGTCAATGGAGTAAAGTCCAAACCATACCTTCTGCGTTGCCTGCACACCCTCTGTTGCAACAGTCCAGGCATTCTGCAGATTTGGATGGATCATGATCATACCGATAACCGCACCCAGATAAGGGTTGGCACCGAATACCTTCGCACCACTGTAAGCGATAAGGATCGGCAGAAATGTATACGCTGTGTTACTGAAAAGCTGTGCAAATACATAAATGGAACCATTGGTGTTAATATTCAGGAAGCCGTTGTTTACCATGAAGTTCAGGGCTTCCATGATTCCCATCAAAAATCCGCTGGCTACGATAGCTGGGATGATCGGGACAAAAATATCTCCCAGTGTCTTGATCAGTCTCTGTATCGGATTAGCCTTGGATGCTGCCACCTTCTTAAGCTCATCCTTACTACTCTCTGATATTCCGGCGATCTGGATAAATTCATCATAAACCTTGTTTACAACTCCTGTTCCCAGGATGATCTGCATCTGTCCCTGTGCGAAAAACACGCCCTTCACACCGTCGATGTTCTCTACATATTCCTTATCCGCCTTGTCATTATCCGCAATGACCAGACGAAGCCTTGTTGCACAGTGCGCCGCGGAAATGATGTTTTCTTTCTTTCCTACATGATCATAGATTTCCTGTGCTGTCTTTCTGTAATCCATGTCCTTCCTCCTTTTCTGCTACTGTTCCCGGACAGTCATCTCTTTCTGCTTTCCCTTTCTTCGGATCAGATCTGTCTGTTCTTTCTTCAGCTTCCCGGGATTTATTATCTCTGATCCATTGTTTTTCATTTATTTATGAGATTGATTTCATATATCTATTCATACAAGGAACGGTAATCTTTCCATTTTTTTAAGTTTTTTGATGATTTTAGCACTTTTCAATGGTTTGTTTTATGTTGTTGCTTGTGTTCTTATGTGGAATCGTTCTCATATCTTACTTGTATTATAACTACTGCATTATTATTTGTAAATCCGCAACATCGCACAAATTTCTTCGGTCAAAATTGTACATATTCCATAAGAACAGATGCAAGACAGACAAACCAGTCAGGACATCGCAGAAAAAATCTGGCATTTTTCTGTGTTTGCTCAGCCATAACACAGCACCACACAAAAAGAAGCAGGTCTTTTTCTCCCAAAAGATCTGCTCCTGTTCCACAATAGCTTATAATTTCTTCCTCTGTCTGCGAGGATATTCTCTGTTACCTGTGAGATTCCCGTTCCACAAGCTCACATCCCATTTTTATTTCCTTGCTGATCCCGGTATCGTTCTCAATAAGATCAGCCAGCATGGCTGCTGCCTCCATTCCGCTGGTCTTATAATAAAAATGTACCGTTGTCAGCTTCGGTTCCACGATCTTACCCGGAACTCCATCCCCAATCCCTGCGATCTGAACATCCTCGGGAATGCGAAGCCCGATCTCCTTCAAATAAGTCATGGCTCCCACCGCCATAGTATCCGTAGCACACACAAGAGAATCTATGGAAGGCTCCTCCTCAAAAAGCTCCTTCGCCATCTCATACCCGGAATCCATGGTAAAGCTTCCGATCTTCATCCTCTCCGGCACGACCTCCAGCTTAGCTTTATGGATAGCATCCATAAAACCCTTTTTCCTGCAGGCACCAACTGCCTCGTCCTTATCTGTAACGCCGATATAGGCAAACTTTTTCCCCTTCTCCGCCAGCTTCTCCGTGACCTGAAAAGCTGCTTTATGATCATCCTGATAAATACATGGATATCCGTCCAGATGCTGTCCCAGGATCACGATCGGTACCTTATAATCCTTCAGCATCTGTTTATGCTTTCTGGTAAACATGGTAGCAATAAAAACCACTCCGTCCACCTGACGTTCTTTAAACAGAGAAAGGTATTTCAGCTCTTCTTCCACATCATTATTGGTATTGGCCAGAATAAGCTGATATCCTCTCCGTGTAAGAATATCACTGATCCCTGTCACCTCACGGCTTATGGTATCTGAATTGATCTTTGGAAGGATGACACCGATGAGACTGGTTTTTTTTGTCCGCAGTGTCTGTGCCTGGGAGGATGGCTGATATCCTGTCTCCTGGATCACCCTGCGGATGACTTCCTTTTTTTCACTGCTGACATATCCATTATTCAGATATCTGGATACCGTAGCTCTGGAAACTCCGGCAAGCCTGGCTATTTCATTAATGTTCATAACTTATGTACCTCTTCTTTTGTCCTGTTATATCTGTCCTTGTATGCATATTTATAATATAGATTATACACGGTTTCTTTCCGGTAAAAAAGATTCTTTTCCTATGTAAATGGAAATTTTTATTACTGTTCACTCCGTTCTCACTAATACGCTTCACAACGCAGAGGATACGGGATGCATATACCTCCCATCCCGTATCCTCCATACTCTGTTTCCAAAAATCTCCCCGGCATATCTGTTTTTCGGTTTTCCCTGTCATTCCAGATATTCAAACGGATCTACCGGCACGCCATCCTTTTTCATTGCAAAATAAAGATTCGGGCCTTCTACAGAATAATATTTGGTAGGTGCACTGATATTTCCGATCACTTCACCCTCCTTTACTGTGTCACCTTCTGCCACAGTAAGGTCCTTCAGCTGCCCATATACTGCCTGATAACCATTTCCCAGCTCCATAGTCACAGTCGTTCCCGTGCAGGCATCCTGTACAACAGAAAGCACCTGACCATCAGCCGCCGCATACACCGGCGCATCCTCCACTGCCTGCAAAGCAATGGCAGAGCTCACACGATACTGATCCAAAGTCGGATAATATACGGTTTCATCCATATTGTAATCCACAAGAACCGTTCCTCTGACCGGCCATTCCATAATAGAATCCTCCGTAAAATCCAAAGCCTGTGCCGCAATTCCGACAGCTGAGGTCTCTGCGGTATCTGTGGAAGCTCCAGCTCCGTTATTCACCGCTCCCTCTGCCGATGTATTTCCGGCATTATCTGCTGTATTTCCAGTGCCATCTGTGCGGCTTCTGTCTGCACCTGCCGCCGCAGACACGCTCCTATCATCCGTACCACTTCCATTATCTGCATCTGCCGCTGCATTTTCGGCTGTACCACTTCCTGCAGTCTCACGGATGCTTCCTGTCACTCCATCTGCTCCGGCTTCTGAAGCTCCTGACAGACCTGCTTCATCTCCGGTTTCTCCATCAGAGATCTCATCCTGTGCTACATCCTGCCAGCCATCTCCGGCAGCTGCCGCATCCTCTGCGTTTTCCCCGTCCGAAAGCTCCTCTTCCAGCCCGGTCTCTTCTACCTGTACAGAATTTTCCTCCTGGGGATTTTCTGCGATGGGCTTTGTTCCAAGCTGATAAACAGTAATCCCAAGTGCCGCCACTGCTGCCAGAACACCTCCGTTGATAATACCTCTCACAATTTTACTTTTCATATTCTTTCCACCTCTGTCTGATATGTTCATTTTCAGTAACAGAAAAAGCAGTAAAGCTGCCGTTTCGGTCACCATTTCTATATCTATAGAGTGTCCAGAATATGGCTGTCTATTCATTTTTTGAATATTTTTTTATCAGACGTTGCTTCGGATGCCTGACTTTCTTTAATCCTCAGCTTTCAGCTCCATCTCCGGAAAATATTTTTCCAGGATCTCCTCCGCACTGCTTCCGTTTTTTGCCATCTCATTTCCACCAAACTGGGAAAATCCCACACCATGACCGCTGCCACGCACTCGCAGATAATAAATATCATCCTTTTTCTTCAAACTGAAATTCGCGGATTCCAGTCCCATTCCCGCTGCAAAGCTTTCTCCCTCCAGAAGTGTTTCCCCAATCGTAAGCTCTGTCACATAACCGGCACTGTCCCGTTTTTTGATCTTCAGCTCCCCGGAAAGCTGCCCCGCAGGAATTTCCACGATTTTTTTATGATCCGGAGATTTTTTGTCCTCGCTGCTATCTGCCGATTTCAGATATGTATACGCCTCATCATGAAAAACTTCTTCCCCGCTGCGGGTTTTCCCTGCGCTTCTCTTATGCCAGGGAGTCAGCCTCACTTTTCCTTCATATGTAAGTACCTGTCCATCCGTCTCTTTTGCTGCCTGCTCATAGATCTGCCTTTTTTCTGCAAAAAAATATCTCCAGACTTCCTCTGTACTTCCGTTTTTCCTCAGGATCTCTGCCAGATTTTTCCCCTCGCCCAGCCACCTTTGAATATTCGACCGTGCGATCACAGTCTGCGCCTTTATGGTTTCTTTTTTCATATCCGGGGAAATCTGCGAAAAAACAATGACCGGGAGATATTCTTCCATATCCGGCACCCTCTCTGCCAGGACCCTCTCCGGTCCATTAATGGTTGCCGCCGAAAAATAAGGAAGAACAATTGCTAAAAACACCAGACAATATCGAAGAAGCGCATATTTTTTCATAAAAAGCACCATAAGCGTTCTTTTTCCTAATATATGTTCTTTTGCCAAAAATTATTATTTGCTGTATACTATAGCAGTTCTATGAATCAATGCATCAAAAAAAGTTATTCCGAACATGCTGCAGTAATTTATGGAAATGCTATGTATCAATCCAAAAAGTATCTGCAGCGATCAGTCCTGCTCACCGCTTATTGCTTGCCACGAATGGAGGTATCACACACCATGCTTGCCATCTTTCTCGCACCATTATATATTCTCATTAATATTTATATCGTCCGTTGGATGATTTTGTGGATGGGTGCCTGCACTCATTTTTTCCAGACCTTTGCGTTCCGGGCATGCTTTGCAGGTGTTTATATTTTTCTGTCCACTTCTCTTCTGACCTGTTTTCTCATCCGGAAGCCCCCTGCGCTCCATCGCTTCCTGAAAAATACGGCAAATTATTTTCAGGGAACATTTCTTTACATCCTGATCGTAATCGTAACTACAGATCTCTGCAGACTGATCCTGAAGCATACGCTTCATCCGGCCTGGATGTATTCCCGGAAAGCCTTCGTAGTCACAGGCGCTGTCTGCACCCTTCTGATCATTGGTGTCAGTCTCTATGGGATTTTTAATCAGTGGAATATTAAGACAAAAACTTATGATGTGAAAATAGACAAGCAGGTGAAGGGAATGGACTCCCTGAAGATCGTCCTGCTCGCAGACATTCATTTCGGTTACAGTATCGGAGAAAAACATGCCGGGCTTCTTGTAAAAAAGATCAACGCCGAAGATCCGGATCTGATCTGTATTGCCGGCGATATTTTTGATAACGAATATGAAGGGATCAAAAACCCGAAAAAAACAGCGGCCATTCTCCGTTCGCTGAAATCCAGATACGGCGTTTATGCCTGTTGGGGCAACCATGATCTCAGCGAACCGATTCTGGCCGGTTTTACCTTCCGCAATGCAAAAAAAGATTATGATGATCCCAGAATGCGGAATTTTCTGGAATCTGCCAACATCCGGCTTCTCGATGACGAAACCGTCCTCATAGATAAACGGTTTTATCTGACAGGCCGTAAGGATCCTTCACGCTGCCGAAAAATGTCCGACACCCGTAAGGATCCTGACCAGCTTACAGCCTACCTTGACAAAACACTCCCGATTATTTTTATGGATCATCAGCCCGGTCAGCTGGATGAAGTGGCAGCCGCAGGCGCAGACCTTGATCTCTGCGGCCATACTCATGACGGCCAGCTGTTCCCTCTGAACATCATCACCGGCCTGGTCTGGGAAAATTCCTGCGGCTACCTGAAAAAGGGGACTATGCACAACATCGTTACCTCCGGTGCCGGCATATGGGGCCCGAATATGCGTACTGCCACAAACAGCGAGATCTGTTCGATCACAGTACATTTTTATCCTGCCAGACCTAACTCCTCTGATCCCTCATAAATATCTTCCACCGGCAGCTCCTCCGCACTCTCACTATCCTCTTCTGTTATTTCTGTTCCGTCATTTTCTTCTTCCGTTTCAGAGTCCTTCGGAAACTCAATTACTTCAGCCGTATCACCACTTTCTGATATCTCCGGCTCTTCACTGGAATCATCAAATATCTCTTCCTCAGTATTATCGTCCGTCTTTCCTTCTTCAGAACTCATATTGAGTTCCTCGCTGCTCTCTTCTTCAGCTTTCTTTTCACTGTTTCGGATGATCTCAAGGGCTTCTGTTTCTGAAATAATGCCTGAATTATCTTCCATTGCATTTGCTTCCGGCACTTCATAATCATATACAAAGGTATTGACTGGCATAAGCTTGTTTGACTGCACATCATAGTCAAATACATGCCACAGGTATCCTTCCCTGTTAACCGGTACATTTGCCTGGTAGATCTGTTTTCCACCCCGGTAAACGGTTACTTTGGCTGACGAAGCAGATAATTCTGTACTCGCATCATCTTCACCGTTTGTATAATCGTATACATAAAAGCTATATTTTCTTCCGGTGAAGCCTTTGTATATGGTTGTTGTTTCCGGTCCATAGCTGCTTGTATCATCCAGATCCAGATTTGCTATTACATCTCCATCCTCTGAATATGCATTTTTATCCCTGTAGTATACATGGAAGTAGTCATCTCCGTTTTCATCAGTAGGTCCCAGCAGATGAGAATCCAGGTCTCGCGGAGTTTCTCCCCATGTAAGCACGATCTGAAGAAGTCCCTCATCTCCTGCACTGATATTGGTCGGTGACATTGTTACATCACGTTCACTGCATGCATTTGCCTGAACTACAACATTGATATGGGCAGAAACAAAATCTTCATTGCTTGCATTCAGCGTATAGTTTCCGGCTGGCACGGTCAACGTATAGGTTCCATCTGCTGATACGCCTTCTTTCACAGTCTCTCCGATCACATTATCCCAGCCCTTACGTAATTCATAAGTTACATTTTCTATATTTCCACCGGTCATGGAATGAATAAATCTTCCACTCAGCTCACCATCTCCGGCTTCTGCTCTGGATACCATCAGGAAAGATTCTGCGTATGTGATCTGGTTCGCTGATACTTCCATGGAACTGCTCTCATATTTCTGGTAACCGGTTGCTGTGACAACAATTTTGTAGGTTCCTTCATCAAGATCATTAAATGAATAAGTTCCATCTTCTTTCGTGAAAGTTTTTTCAACCTTGACTGTTCCGGAATATGCTTCCACGCTGGCATTTTTTACAGGAGCTTTGCTGTTTGAATCCAAAACGCTTCCCTCAATGCTTCCGGCTCCGACTGTACATTTATCTACCAGTGTTCCATTTTCAAAATGAACCTTCAATTTTAGTGGATTATCGTCATCATCAGACAGAAAATCCTTGGACAACGTATAATGCCATACCGTTTTCAGGAACTTTCCGACCACCGTATCCGGATTCAACTCACCCGCTGCGTAAATATAGGTTCTTACATCAGAACAAAGCACATTTCCGGCATCACGAACTGTATAGGATACGCTTGCCTTTGCCGCAGGTCCTACCTTAATATCAATTCCTGCCAGATCCCATGTCTCCAATGCAGTCAGATTTAATCCAAACTGAAGACCGCATTTCGCAGATCCTTCTATTGTGACCGGTGTCAAAGTCTGACTGAAATCATGGATAAATCTTCCATTTCCATCTTTGAATTCATATCCGCCAGTTGCTTCAACGGAATATTTCACAACAAACTGCCCGGACACATCATAAAACAGAGAAACCACCAGATCTGCAGAAAGACCAGTTGTACCAAGCTTTATAGGAACTCGTCCCAGTTCAAGTACATCGCTGACTGTTTCCATAGTTCCACTTGCATGTTTGATCTGCTGCTCTGAATTCACGCCACTTATATAAAGTCCGCCTTCGAAATCAGCTTTTCCTGTAACTGACGCAATAAAATGCCTTACCTCTATCTTTCCCCAGCTAAATCCGGCATCCAGCTTACAGCTTACATCCGGAATCGTAACAGCAACAGAACCGGACAGCTTCACCTTATCATTAAATTTATGATTAAGATCAAATTTCAATTTACCTGGAACTGGAATACTTCCGCCGAGAGTAAGTCCTCCTGCCGGCACCTCACTTGAATTTTCCGGAATATACTCATATTGAACGCCCTCTGCAGTTACCTGCATATTTTCCGGATCTGCAATTCCTGCACCTTCAAAATCAATTGATTTGTAAACCTCTGAAATATCATCCGGTTTGCCGGCCTTAATGATCAGACGTCCCTGTCCGTCCTTTGTGATATTCTGGACTTTTAATGCAATATCTGTATCTGTTCCCATTTCCTTTGCAGAAAACAGTACAACCTTTCCGGTTTCCAGATTTTTATAAGCATTTCCATCTTTTACTGTGATCGTATAAGTTCCGTCACTGTTCTGGACAACATTGTATATATTTTTGGAAGTATCTTTGACTTCAACTACATTTGTTGCATAGGTGACCTTGCTGTCATAATTCTCATCGATTACTGAGTCCTCAGTGATCTGGTCGATAGCTTTTAAGATCTGAGCTGCATCATTTCCGTTAATTGCCTTCTCCGGTTCAAAGGTATCTCCATTCAGAGACAGCATATTCTTTTTCAGTGCAATAGCTACAACATTTTTATACCTGATCTGAGCCGCATCTGCACATGTCGGTTCTTCATCCGTAGTTTCATATCCCATAAGCATTACTGCTGTATATGCGGCAAACTCTCTTGTTGCATATTCATCAGGATAAAAATATGGAACATCCTGCTCATCGGTTTCATCGGGAATGATTCCCATAGTTTTTGCAATTTCTGCTGCGATTCCATTTTCATTTTCTCTGGTATCAGCATAATAATAATTTTTGCTGTCAAACTGCTCTTCATACTTGCAGCCAACTTTATCCAGAAGAAGTTTTACCCATTCACCTCTGGTGTATTCATGTCCGGAATCCTGCACGTATTTTTTCGTAACAAAAATCCTTGCAAAGATTTTTATTCCTTTTACTTTGGCAACGATCGATGTATTTCCCTCTCCGACTGCCTGGACAACACCTGTTTTTGTTACTGTTGCAATTTTCTGATCAGCAGATGACCAGCTTACTTTAACACCTTTTTCCTTAAAACCAAGCTGGATACTTTCCCCTTCTTCCAGAGTAGCTTTTTGATTTTTCAGTGTTGGTTTCACAACTGTTATCTTACATCGATATGTTCTCTTCTTAGAATCTTTAAAGGTTACTGTACATGTTCCTGTTCCTGTTACAGAAACCGTACCATCTTTTTTTACCTTGGCAACCTTTGTATTTGAACTTGAGGCAGTTTTGATCACATCACCCTTTATCGAAAGTTTCCTGGATGTATTCGCTGTTCCCCATACAAATTTTAAGCTCTTTGCAGACAGATAAGGATTTTTTACCGTAACCTTACAGGTATATACTTTTTTTCCTATTTTAGCTTTAACCACGGTTGTTCCGGTTTTTACTGCTGTTATTTTTCCCTTAGAGCTGACTTTAACGATTTTTTTATTGGCAGAACTCCATACCGTCTTTCCCGAAACACCGTTTACTTTTAACTGCAGACTTTTTCCCTTTACATACAATACGGCTTTTTTCACTGACATTCCCGGGCTTTTTACTGTAACCTTACAGGTTAATGTCTTTTTGGCAATTCTGGCCTTTACTGTTGCGGTTCCGGTCTTCACAGCCGTTATCTTTCCCTTTGACGAAACCTTTACAACTTTATTATTGGAAGAAGACCATTTCACGGCTTTCTTCCAGTTTACAACCTTTAACTGTGATGTTTTTCCCACGTACAAAACCTTTTTTGTACTGTTCAGTCTGGGATTTGCAGCTGCATTTGCTGGCATGCTGATTCCTAAGATCAACATCAGGATCAGCATCAGCGGCAGCAATTTTTTTGATGCACTTTTTCTCTTCATAAGCACTTTTCCCTTCTGCTGTACTATGCTATAATGTTCACCAATTATAAATTTTCGAGATCATTCGAAATCATTTATAATTAATCCCCCGTAAATTATCAGACTATCAACCAAGAAAGGAGAAAAATCATGAATGTCACCGTAAATCCAAAAGCACGCCAAATTTTACCGGTTATTCTGGGCTGCTGCGTAATCGGAACTGTTTTTTTTCTGGCAATAACTATCTGTTCCGCCATAAAATATCATGATTACGTACCTGTAGATGCTGTTATATCATCTGTCAGCCGCTCAAATAATCCTAACAAGCCTCATAGTTCCAATTATCATAACTATGTGAAGTACTCTTACACCTACAAGGAACAAAACTACACAGCTGACCGAATCGAGTTTTTACGCCTCGGCAAAGCCCCCGGAAAGCATGTTCAGATTAAATGTGATCCGCAGAATCCAAACCAGATCCAGAATATCTATTCTATGACCATCTCTATTGTCTTCCTAGTAATCCTGCTCATAACAGATTTCCTGCTCATTCTTATGATAAAGTCTTAATACTGTACAGCTATGCTCTAATTATATAACATTTTTATCTCTTGAACTTTGTCAAATTTGTCGCAAAGTGAACATTTTTTGTCGAAAATGTCCATAATATTTTTTTATCGCATTGACATACTCCTACCATTGAAATCCTACTCGATGGCTCTGCTGATTCGTTCGTCAGTACGTAATTTTCTATGATATAAAAAAGGCGGTTACGCTGAATCACAACGTAACCGTCTTCCTTTATACTATACTCGCACAGATATAAAACAAAATTCCCACCTACTGCCTTGAGCAATAAATGGGAATTTATCTGATCCACTTAAAAAGTGAGGCATCGGGGATTCGAACCCCGGACAACTTGATTAAAAGTCAAGTGCTCTACCGACTGAGCTAATACCCCATATTAAATTAATTAATACTCAGGCTTTTTCTAACCAGCCGTTCGTATGTTTTACATTAAAACATGCCCAGAGCCGGAATCGAACCAGCGACACGAGGATTTTCAGTCCTCTGCTCTACCAACTGAGCTATCTGGGCATAAGTAGCGGGGACAGGATTTGAACCTATGACCTTCGGGTTATGAGCCCGACGAGCTTCCAGACTGCTCCACCCCGCGTTATTAAATGTTAAAAGCCGATGATCGGACTCGAACCGATAACCTGCTGATTACAAATCAGCTGCTCTGCCAATTGAGCCACATCGGCATTTAAGTGGATGGAGAAGGATTCGAACCTTCGAAGGCGGTGCCAACAGATTTACAGTCTGCCCCCTTTGGCCACTCGGGAATCCATCCATAATCTATGGGACCTATAGGGCTCGAACCTATGACCCTCTGCTTGTAAGGCAGATGCTCTCCCAGCTGAGCTAAGATCCCATATAAATAGCGAGAGGGGGATTCGAACCCTCGACACCACGGGTATGAACCGTGTGCTCTAGCCAACTGAGCTATCTCGCCATATTCTTTTGTAACATGGGACCTATAGGGCTCGAACCTATGACCCTCTGCTTGTAAGGCAGATGCTCTCCCAGCTGAGCTAAGATCCCATATTTAATTCGTTACAGCTAAGCTGTAACGACCCAGAAGAGACTCGAACTCTCGACCTCCGCCGTGACAGGGCGGCGCTCTAACCAACTGAGCCACTGGGCCATTTTAAGGTTTGTACCTTAAAAACTACATACATGCTTGTTGATCGTTAATCAAACTCTTTGAATCAATTCTTAACCTGCGTTTCTTGGTCAAGCCCTCACCCGATTAGTAACAGTCAGCTCCATGTGTTACCAC
>NZ_RCXU01000045.1:0-17319 GCF_004167315.1 Blautia sp. aa_0143 | reverse complement strand
AAGTCGTGCTCTTCGCGAATTCTTCCTTGTTTTGGTTCAAGGTTACGAACGAGCACCGCGAGTTTCGCAATTACCTAATTTATAACTTATCTAATTTATTTTTATCCCCGGACTGCATCTTCGCAGCCCGGGTCATTATATTCGAATCTCAATATGTATGGATCATTTTGCGCCGCTTCCGCGGAAAACGACCATAACTGTCTTAAACAGGATCTCTATATCCAGCTTCAGACACCATTCGGCAATGTACTTTGTATCAAGCTCTACGACTTCCTCGAAATCCGTAATATCACTTCGACCGCTTACCTGCCACATACCGGTAAGTCCCGGCTTGATGGCCAGACGTTTGCGATGGTGAAGCTCATACTTCTCCCACTCATCCATTGTCGGCGGTCTGGTTCCTACAAGACTCATATCTCCTTTCAGAATATTCCAGAACTGTGGAAATTCATCCAGGGATGTCTTTCGGATAAAATGTCCTACTCCTTTGATGATTCGTGGATCATCATCCATTTTGAACATCATTCCATCTTTTATGTTATTCTGTTTCATCAGTTCTTTTTTGCGTTCTTCTGCATCCATATACATGGAGCGGAATTTATAGATCTTGAACGGACGACCGTTCTTTCCCATGCGGACCTGTGAGAAAAATGCAGGACCCGGAGATTTGATCTTGATGGCCGGAACCAGAAAGATCGCTGCGATTCCTGTAAAAAGACAACCTACCAGACCGCCTGCGATATCCATAGCTCGTTTCACAAACATCTGGCGCGGTGTCACAATGTGGATACTGCTGGAAAGCACAGTGTATCCGCCAAGCTCCTCCACCACCTGGTTCTTGCCAAGAGATTTCATAGTTGCCAGTCTCATATGGATGACAACTCCCATTGCAGAGCAATCCTTGATCATCTGCTCCGGGATCGGGATTTCCTTAGGCACTGCAAAAAATACTTCATCGATCCAGTTCTTATGGATATAGGAGATCATATCCTCACTCCCGGCTACTACCGGTACTCCACAGACGGATGCACCCTTCTTGTCACAATCCATAAAGACGATTCCTGCCAGATGATAGGTTCCGTAATTATTCTTGCGGATGGTTTCCACCACATTGTCTGCATTTTCACTGACTGTAACGATCAGCAGGGATCGCTTCTCGCTTTCTTCGTATCTGTGATCCTTCAGGAATTTCTTCAGTGCCTGTCTGCCGCAGTAGCTGAAGCAGGTATAAAGCACATAGGTGATCAGCAGGATCATTCTGGAATAATTGTTTCCAATTCTTAAAAGAAACATATATGCCAGGACCAGAAGGCAGACCAGTGTACACTGTTCAAAGGTTTTCTTCAGTTCCACCAGCATTCCTCTTCGCAGAACTCCGCTGAAGCTTTCATTAAAAAATGTGACCATCAGCTGGATAAGAAACATCACCACTGCCACATTTCGATACAGCTCTGTCTCGTATGGCTGACCGATCCCGTTTCGGATCCAGTATGCAAGTACAAACGCAAGCTGCAGACACAACATATCGCAAATCGCAAAATCTGCATGTTTTACCCAGCTGCTGTTTTCTTTTTGATACATATTCTTTTCTACGCCTTCCCTCGCTTACATTTTTTGTTGCTTTTATCCCCTCTCCGGTATCTCAGGCACCTAGAGAGGGGATGATATTTATTTCACGACAATGGTAAGTACGGCTCCGTTGGAGCTGTTTCCACTGTTGTCGACTACATAATATGTAAGCTCGTAAGTTCCCGGTGCAGCTGTATTTACATCACCGGTGATCTGGATCCTTTTGAAAAGATCACTGGTTGACTCTGTATCATCCTGGATATCCTTTACATAGCTTAATTTATCCAGCGTAGTTCCTACCGGTACCTCTACGTAATAGGTAGTCAGATACATCTTCGGATCCTGCGGAGAAAGCTGCTCAATCTTGTCTTCCTGTGTCTTCTGCGCCTGTTCCTCCGGAGTCAGTTCTCCTTCTGCGGAATCTCCGCTTTCAGCATCTGTGCTGTCTGCTTCTGTCCCATCCTGCATATCTGTCTCTTCTGCAGGCTCTGTGGTGTCTGTGGAATCTCCATCCTCTGTGAGACCGTCATTATCGATCAGTCCCAGCTGCGGATTTTCGGCACTGCCGTCCTGAGCTTCCATGGTAAATTCTTTTTTTGTTACATTGTTGTTTTTGTCCTTTGCAACAAAGATAACAGAAACCTGTTTTCCGTCATTCTTCGGATATATGGTTTCTACAGTAAGAGACTCTGTAACATCTCCATCTCTGTCATCCTGTGCCTTTACATCCTTCAGAAGATCCTCTTCTGTCATATCGGATGTATAATTCGTATCTTTTCCCTCTTCAAATGTGATCTTCGGTCCTTCATTATCCTCGGAGCTCTTCATGTATACTACACCGGCTCCCATACCAAGGCAGATGACCACTAATAAAAACACAAAAAATTTCTTCATATTTTTGCTGCTCCCGGCCTTTCCCAACACTTTGATCCGTTGTTGTTATTTTTATGCGTGACGTTTCTTTTTCTTTTTGGATTTCTTGCCCATTTTGGAAGAGTATGGGATTGTACCAAGTACGCTTAATCCAAGATATTTCTCTACGTCTTCCGGTGTCTTTACAGTATCGTTTGTCAGATATACGATGATCACAACAGCTGCTGCCAGAAGGATACCCAGAAGTCCGCCGATCACACCGTTTTTCGGTACGCTTGGGCTTGATGGCTCATCCGGGATGTTTGCTGTCTCTACCACATTTACTGCCTTGATATCCATAACCTGCTGGATATGCTTGGAAGCAATATCTCTTACTGCGTTTGCGATCTCTGCCGCTGTATAAGGATCGGTATCTGTAACTGTGATGGATACTACTCGTGTATCCGTTGGTGTATCTACGGAAAGCTTCTTAAGAAGCTCCTCATGTGTCATATCCAGTTTCAGCTGTGCGATCACACCCTCAGTAACTGTACGGCTCTTGATCAGCTCCGCATAGTCCTTGGTCAGTGATGTACTTGTCTGGATATCCTGATTGGTCAGTGTGCTGCTGTCCTGCTTGGACAGTACCACGATCTTGGTTGTGGATTCATACTTCGGTGTGATCAGAAGCATGGTTCCCATAACAGCTGCCAGGCAGAAAACAATACCGGATAAAATGATAACACCCAGCTTGCTCAGTAACAGGTGAAATACCTCACCAAGATCGATCTCTACTTCGTCGTTGTTGTTAACAGTCTGATTTTCCATTTCTTTTCTCCATTACCCTGTGATTTTCCGGGGATTTTTGATAAAGATCTTCTTTACATATTCGCTCCCCATTGTTTTTTCCATTTTGGCGACACATTTGCCGATCTCCGGGATACGCTCCGTCTTACGGTGTCCGTCAGAACCGACAAAATCCAGAAGCCCATGCTTCATGACTTTCCGTGCAAAGGTTTTTGCCCCGAATCCGTCCTGACCGCTGATGGTATCTGCATTGACCTGGATATGTGCTCCCATATCCTTCAGCTCTGTCAAAAATCCAATATCGTTCCGGGTAGCCTTATAACGTTCCACATGAGCGATGATCGGGATAAAACCATTCATCAGAAGACTTCTGACCCGTTCTTCAATATAATTTTTCTCATCTCCGTTGCTGAATTCCACAAGCACATATCTGGAACCTGCAAGGGTAAGCCGCCGTCCCTTCTTAAGGCATTCCACCATATCCATACTGGAATGGAGTTCACAGCCCAGATAAAGTCTCATGCCTTCATCACCAATATTCATGGCTGCTCTACGCAGCTGCATGAACTGTCTTGTCACAATGTTCATATGCGGCTCAAACATATCGTACCGGAAATGTGGTGTCAGGATCACATGACGTACGCCCTCCTGATACTCCTTGTTGAGCATCCAGAGTGATTCTTCCATGTTTCTTGCACCGTCATCCACCCCGGGGAGGATATGACAATGAATATCATAAAGTCCCTTCATTAAAATAACCCACTCATTTCTGTTGTCAATGTTTTTTTATTTACTGCTGCTCTCACCATAATCTCCGTAGGAACCATACTTACCGTACTTGCCGTATTTACCATACTTGCCATAGTGACCGTAATTGCCGGCCTTGCTGTAGTCCACCTTGTTCAGGATGGTTCCCAGGATCGGGCAGTTGCTCTTGGCAAGCTGATCTCTTACTTCCTGTACAAAACGGTAGCTGATGGTACCGGATTCAACGACGATTACAGATCCGTCGCAGGAATCTGCTATGATAGCACTGTCGATGATCAATCCAAGCGGCGGTGTATCTACAATAACGTAATCATAAACATCTCTTACCACGCGGATCATATCCTTGAAGAGTCTGTTTCCGAGAAGCTCTGCCGGGTTCGGAGGTACGATACCGGAGAAGATAATATGGAACTTCGGAAGTGTAGTGGCACAGATCACATCAGAAAGCTTGGCCTGCTTGGAAAGATAATGAGCAAGTCCCATTACCTCCTGGTCTACTGTCACACGTCCCATCAAAACGGATTTACGCAGATCGGCATCGATCAGAAGCACTGATTTGCCGCTCTCAGCAAGAGAGGCAGCAAGATTAAATGCCACACTGCTCTTTCCCTCATTAGGAGTACAGCTGGTAAGTGCGATCACTTTCTTATCTGCTCCGCAGAACTGGATATTTGTTCGCAGAGCTTTATAAGCCTCATCCATCTGGTGATCAGACTTCCAGTTGCTCAGTTTAACTTTAATCATAATTCCTTTTCACCTTTACCTTTATGTTCTATCTGATGACAGTCTTGCCCTTTGGGCATGTCTATAGGTTATTATACAATCCTATTTTCTAATACGCAAGTTCTTTATTCGACAGAAAAGTCGTTAAATATGTACAATTTGCCTAATTTTTATTATTTTTTATTTCCCGTCCCAGAAACAGGATAGATTATTTTTATTCCCTGTGTTAAAATAAACCCACGGCAATGAGTGCAGCGGTTACAGGAGGAGCCCTATTTTTTGCCAACCGTGATTGGCTGCCATAAGGAGGATATAAACATATGACAAAACAGGAATTTCAGAAACTGACCGAAGATCATGTCCTGCTGCTGGATGGTGCTACCGGCTCCAACCTGATGAAGGCCGGCATGCCGCGTGGTGTCTGCACAGAGAGCTGGGTGCTTGAGCACAAGGATGTGATCCAGTCTCTGCAGAAGGCATACATCGAGGCGGGAAGCCATATCATCTATGCGCCTACCTTCGGAGGAAACCGCATTAACCTCACTATGCACGGACTTGAGGATCAGATTGAACAGATCAATCATACCCTGGCCGGCTATTCAAAGGAGATCGCACCGGAGGGTGTTTTCGTAGCAGGTGATATCACCACCACAGGCAAGATGATGGCACCGGCCGGTGACATGACTTACGAAAAAGCCTTCGAAGTCTATCAGGAACAGATCGGCTATCTCCGTGATGCAGGTGTGGACCTGATCGTAGCGGAAACCATGATCAATATCGAGGAGACACTGGCTGCTGTAGACGCCTGCCAGAGTGTCTGCGAGCTTCCTATCATCTGTACCGTGACTGTAGAAGCAGACGGAAGTATCTTCAGCGGCGGAAATGCCATAGAGGCTGCCATGTCCCTGGAAGCTGCAGGTGCAGACGCTGTCGGCATCAACTGCTCGGTTGGCCCGGATCAGCTGGTATCGGTTATCCGCAATATCAAGGAGAACGTTTCCATTCCGGTCATTGCCAAACCCAATGCGGGAATGCCCCAGATCGATGATCTTGGAAATGCAGTTTACAGCATGACCCCTGCGGATTTTGCAGGTTATATGAAGGTGCTGGTGGACAACGGTGCTTCCGTGATCGGCGGATGCTGTGGTACCACACCGGAGTTTATTTCGGAAACCGCCCAGGTGCTTGGACTTCGATAACTTTAACCGGAACAGATATGCTTCCACGCACTGCTTCAATTGAGAACAGCAATAAGCCGTGAGTGAAAGATTCCGTCAAAAAAATCCTGAGGATCCTATGTGAGATATCAACAGATATCAACATAGAAATTCTCAGGATTTTTATTTTTCCGGATATTATTTCTCTTTTACTGCTTCTTCCGGCCGGTTTGCCTCATCCGCATAGGAGCTGCGGATCGCTTTTCGCACTGGAAGTACACAGGCAGGAACAACGGAAAGGCCGTCCACTCCCATCTGGATAAAAGCTTCTGTAAGATTGGAATCTGCTGCCAGCTCTCCGCATATGTAAACTTCACATCCTGACTTATGTCCTGCCTCTGTTACCATGCGGATCATCTTTACAAGCGCTGGATGATGATCGTTGTATTTATCCTTCAAAAGAAGATTCTGCCGGTCCATAGCCAGGGTATACTGGGTCAGGTCATTGGTTCCTAGGCTCAGAAAATCCACACGTTTTCCAAGTTCTTCACTGATCATGACCGCTGCCGGTGTCTCGATCATAATTCCGGTACGGATGTTTTTGTAAGGAATGTTCTTCTCATCCAGGCCCTTTTTTACCTCACGGATCAGCTTCTCGATCTCATCCAGTTCATCCTCGGACGTGATCATCGGATACATCAGGTTGATATTTCCATAGGCACTTGCACGGTAAATAGCCCGAAGCTGCGCTTTGAACATTTTTTTGCGATCAAGGCAGAGGCGGATGCCGCGGTTTCCCATCATAGGATTGACCTCATCAGGAATTGCCATATATTCTGCCTGACGGTCTGCCCCCAGGTCCACGGTACGGATCACTGCCGGACGTTCATCCATATCCTCGGCTACTTTTTTATAGGCACGGAACAGCTCATTCTCTCTTGGATAATTCTCTCTTCCGAGATACTGGAATTCACTTCGAAGAAGGCCGATACCTGCTGCTCCGTAATAAAGAACCGTATTCAGATCATCCAGATTTCCGATGTTTGCCAGAAGCTTGATCTCCTTGCCATCGGCTGTGATATCCTTCTGGTTCCGAAGTCTCAAAAGTTCTTCCCGCTCTTCCTTATCTGCTGCATGACGGATCTCATATTCCTTAAGAAGCTCCGGCTCCGGATCGATATACAGTGTTCCTGTATACCCATCTACAATAGCCATATGGCCATCCCATTCTTTCTGTATCTCCACCTCGACCAGGGTGGGGACTTCCATGGATTTTGCCATGATCGATACATGGGAAATAACAGACCCCTGATGCATGACTACCGCCAGAAGACTGGCTTTGTTCATCTCCAGAAGTTCATTGGGGGAAAGCTGCTCTGCTGCAAGGATCACCGGCTCATCTCCCAGATTGATCCGTGCATGGGAGCCACCCATGGCGCCGATCAGCAGCTCGGAAATCTCCCTGATATTTTCGATCTGTTCTTTGACAGCCTCGTCCTCCAGCTTGCGGAACACATTTGCAAGCTCATCCCTGGTTGTCTGGACTGCGTAAGCTGCACTGACCTTTTCTGTCGTGATCATGCTTTCCACGGCCCGCTGGAAGCTTCCGCCACTTAAGAGCTTCAGCTGACGTTTCAAGGTCAGCTCCTGCTCTTTGGGGAGGGGTGCTCCGTTTTTATACATATGCTGGATCTGGTTCTTTACCGCTGTTCTTGCATTATCCAGACGATCCAGCTCCTTTTTTACATTGTCTACCATGGACTGACGGATCTGATATTCGCCTCTGTGGTAATACAGTATTTTTCCAATGGCTATTCCGGAAAAAGCGGATGTGCCTTTGTATATCTCCACCTGAAAAACCCCCTTACTGGTCCGTCTGCTTAATCGCAGGCAGCTTTAAACTCTGTCCAGATCTTATTGTATTCCTGCTCTGCTTCCTGGCTTACATTCTGTACGATCTCACCCTTTGTCACGCTGTCCGGAACAACCAGGCTCTCGTCTACCAGATCATCTGCTGCCTTGTTTGTATTGTAGTATCCGATATAGTTGATGCACTGTGCAGATACTTCCGGCTCCAGGATATAATTGATAAATTCATTGGCAGCCTTCGCATTCGGTGCTTCACTTGGCACAAACATTCCCATAATACCAAATCCAAGACCTTCCTCCGGATAAACCACCTTAAGATCCGGATTATCCTTCAGCGCCTGTGTTACCTGTGATGTATAAAGAAATGCCACACTTGCCTCTCCGTTGAGAAGGGCATTCTGTGTATTGTCATCCTGGATCATACGAATGTTCGGTGCCAGCTCTTTCAGCTTCTCACCTGTCTTGTCGATCACGGCTACATCTTCTTCGTTCATGCTCTCTCCCATGGAAAGCTGTGTGATGCCACAGATCACGCGGTAATTACCTACGATGGCAATGCTGTCCTCCAGAGACTTATCCCAGAGATCCTTGTATCCTTTAATGTCGATATCTACCTGCTCCGGATCATAAACGATCAGTGGGATTCCTGCTCCGTAAGGTACTGTATATTCGTCATCCGGATCATAAAACTGTCCCTGATAAAGGGGGTTGATGTTCTTAAAATTGGAAACGGTATCCTTGTCGATCTTCTGGACAAGTCCCTCTTTTACCGCGCTGTCGATAATGTAATCATCTGCAATTACCACATCGTAATCGCCGCCCTTTGCCTGGGAAAGCTTCTCAAGCATGGTCTCATCGGTATCAAAATTGGAATATACCACCTTGGTCCCTGTTTCTTTTTCAAAATCATCCAGCACTTCCTGCGGAAACATTCCGTCCCATGTATAAAGTACCAGTTCATCCTTATCCTTTGCACTGACACTGACACCTGTTATCATAGATGTTCCAAGTACCGCACATAACATGATCGCTGCTGCTTTTTTTGATTTCATAGAACCTCCTTCATGTCTCTCTCTGACGTCTTGTTATTTTGCTTTTACCTTTGTCCAAAGCTCTGCGAATTTCTGCTTGATCTTTGGCTTCTGGTATCCGAAGATCTCATTCTTTGGATTGTCGATCTGCGGAATATAGGAAGAAATTCCCTCATAAGTTCCGTTCTTCATCTCCTCGAATGCACTCTTTACAGTAGAAGTATATCCTACTTCTTCGGTATTGGAAAGAGCATTTTCATCATCCAGCATAAAATTGATGAACTCATGAGCCAGATCTACTTCATTACAGTCTTTGGTGATGACCATGGCATCATACCAGGTATTGGTTCCCTGCTGCGGGGTATAATAGCCAAGCTCCGGATTTTCGCTGATAATATAGGAAGCATCTCCGGAATAAACAACCGCCATTGCCTTGTTTCCTGAGATCATGTTGTCGATCACATCATCACCTGCATAGATCGGATCCATGGTATCTCTCTGCCGGATCAGCCACTCATAAGCCTGCTGGATCTCATCAAGATTTTTTGTGTTCATGGAATACCCCAGCGCTTTCAGGGCGATCATAAAGGAATCCCTTTCGGAATCATACATATAAAGATCTCCCTTATATTTTTCATCGCAGAGAATATTCCAGCCCTCTTTGTCAAGATCCTCCTGAGAGACTACATTCTTATTATAAAGGATGCCTACAGTTCCCCAGAAATACGGACAGGAATAACGATTTCCCGGATCATAGTCCTTATTCTGTACCTCGGGAAGAAGATTTTTGCTGTTTGGAATTTTTTTCCAGTCAAGGGCCTGAAGATATTCCTCCTTGATCAGTCTTTCGATCATATAATCTGACGGAACCAGAACATCGTAGGTTTCACCACTGGCCAGCTTGGTGTACATCATCTCATTGGACTCGAAGGTTTCATATACAACAGTACAGTTATACTGCTTCTCAAATTTGTCCAGAAGGCTCAGGTCCATATATTCTCCGGCATTATATACACGAAGCACGTGGTTACCCTGGCTTACGAGCGTCCACTTTCCCAATACCAGAACAACCGCAGCAGCTGTGATAACCGCAACGATCCTTCTTTTTTTCGGATCCATTTTTTTCACGGTGGAGGCCTGAAGCTTCGGCATGATCAGATTTGCAAAAAGAAGCACCAGCACAATGACCACGATCACAATAGTAGAAAGGGCGTTGATGGTGGGATTGATGCGCTTTGTCATATTATATACAACAATGGATATATTTTTTACTCCGTTTCCGGAAACAAAGTAGGAAATTACGAAATCGTCAAAGGACATGGTAAAGGCCAGGAGCGCTCCCGCAAAAATCCCTTCTTTGATCATGGGCACGATAACCTTGGTAAGTGCCTGATATGGCGTTGCACCAAGATCCATGGCTGCATTGGCAAGGTTCGGATCCAGGCTTCGTACCTTCGGATATACACTGGTGATCACATAGGGCGTACAGAATGCGATATGTGCCAGCAGCATGGTCAGATAGCCTTTCGTCATTCCCAGCGAAGAAAACAGCAGCATCAGACCAATCGCGGTTACGATCTCCGGATTCAGAATTGGAAAGTTATTAATGGTAAGGACCATCTCCTTCAGCACCTTTCTGGATTTTGAAAGTCCGATGGCTGTGATGGTTCCCAGCACTGTGGAAATAACAGTTGCCAGAATTGCCACTGTGACCGAAACATAAACTGCCTTACTGATCTCCATGTTGTTTATCAGCTCTCCGTACCAGCGCAGGGAAAATCCTGTAAATCTGGTCAGGGACTTGGATGAGTTAAAGGAAAAGATCATGGTCACAAGGATCGGCAGGTAGAAAAATGCCAGACACAGCACTACATATAATTTTGAAAATATGGTATTTTTTCTTTTCATCTCCTGCCTCCTTTAATCGTCCTGGGTATCCATCTTCTTCATCAGGCTCATAAAGATCAGGATGATCACTGCCAGGATCAGAGAGATGGCACTTCCGAAGTTCCAGTCACCTACAGAAATAAACTGTGACTCGATGAGATTACCGATCAGCATGTACTGGCCGCCGCCGAGAAGCTTCGGAATAACGAAGGTTGATATGGACAGAAGAAATACCATCATGATACCATTGACCACACCTGGCATGGAAAGCTTCCAGGTGATCCTCCAGAAGGTCTGGAAGGGATTGGCACCAAGGTCGTTGGCCGCTTCGATCAGTGACTTGTCCATTTTACTTAAGGATGTATGGATTGGAATGATCATAAAGGGCATAAAGTTACAAACAAGGCCCACGATAACGGAAAAATCTGTATACATCATGGTGATCTGTGAGATTCCCAGCATTTTCAGAAGGTTGTTCACCAGACCATTGTCAGAAAGAATGTTCATCCATGCATAGGTACGGAGAAGCATGTTGATCCACATAGGAATGGTGACCATAAGGATCAGAAAGCTCTGCACCTTTTCGGAATATTTGGAGATAATGTATGCCAGCGGATATCCGCAGACCAGGCAGATCAGTGTGGTCAGGATACCCAGGCGGAAGGATTTCAGGATAACACTTAAATATGTAGCTTCCAGAAATTTTGCAAAATTCGCCCATGTAAAATGCAGGGTCAGAACTTCATTTCCATCTGAGGTAAATGCATAAAGCACGATCAGGATCAATGGTACCACGATCAGGATCGAAGCCCAGATGATATACGGCTTGATCAGATGCTTGAACTGTTTCATTAGTATCCTCCCATTCTGCACATAACATGGATATCCTCAGGACCAAACTTCAGTCCCACTTCACGTCCCACTTCTGCATAATCGGTAGTGTGCACCATGTATGTGCGAAGCTCCGTCTCGACCAGAATCTCATAATGCACGCCCTTGAACGTAATGTTCCGTACCGTTCCTCTGATCTTGGCCTGATCCGGTTCCACAATATCCAGATCCTCCGGGCGGAGAACAACCTCAATGGCTTCGTTGTCCTCAAATCCCTTGTCTACACATTCAAAACGGAAGCCATCAAACTCCACAAGGAAATCCCTGATCATTATTCCTTCTATAATATTGGACTCTCCGATAAAGCCGGCAACAAAACGGTTCTCCGGCTCATTATAGATATCTGTCGGGCTGCCGATCTGCTGGATCTCACCGTTGTTCATGACTACTACCGTATCAGACATGGAAAGTGCCTCCTCCTGGTCATGAGTAACATAGATAAAGGTGATCCCTACCTCTCTCTGGATCTTTTTCAGCTCGATCTGCATCTGCTTACGGATCTTAGCATCCAGTGCGCCGAGTGGCTCATCCAGCAGAAGAACCTTCGGCTCATTGACAAGAGCTCTGGCAATGGCAACTCGCTGCTGCTGTCCACCGGAAAGAAGTGTAACATCTCTTTTTTCGAAGCCTTCCAGCCCTACCATTTTCAGCATTCTTTTTACCTTCTGCTCAATAACAGATTTATCTACCTTTTTCAGATTCAGGCCGAAACCGATATTGTCCATAACATTGAGATGCGGAAACAATGCATATTTCTGGAATACCGTGTTGATCTCTCTTTTATATGGAGGCAGCTTGGAGATCTCAATTCCGTTAAACAGTACCTCTCCGCCGCTTGGCTCCTCAAAGCCGGCAATGATCCTTAAGGTTGTTGTCTTTCCACAGCCGCTGGGTCCCAGAAGCGTAAGGAATTCGTTTTCGTGAATGTCCAGATTAATGCCCCGGAGCACCTGCTGGTCATCAAAGTTTTTTGTGAGATTTTTTAACTCGATCAGTTTATTGCTCATCTTTTATATTCCCCTTCCCGCGTTTTCCTGCGATCAGATATACTGCCAGTACCAGAAGGATCACTCCCAGCATTATGGTACAAAGTGCATTGATCTCCGGCGTAACGCCTGTTTTCATCTGTGTGTAAACCTTTATCGGCAGCGTGGATACACGTGGCCCGGTTACAAAAATGCTGATCACCACATCGTCCATGGACATGGCAAAGGCCAGCAGAGAGCCGGATATAACAGCCGGCATGATCAGCGGCAGGGTAATGTCCCAGAAGGCCCGAAAGGAACCGGCACCAAGATCTCTGGCTGCCTCTTCCAGGGACGGATCCATTCCCACAAGCCTTGCTTTTACCTCCATCAAAATATAGGGCACGCAGAAAACCGTGTGTCCGATCAGAAGTGTCAGCATTCCAAATGGCAGGTTCAGCATATAGAAAAATGCCATCAGTACCATTCCCAGAATAATCTCCGGGATCATCAGAGGCAGAATGGAAATATACTCCATCACCCCTTTTGTTTTCCAGTGGATCCTGGAAAGTCCTACAGCCCCCAGTGTTCCGATCACTGCAGATACCCCACAGCTGGACACCGCCAGAATCAGACTGTTTTTCAATGCCTGGATCAGATCCCTGTCCTGAAACAGTTCCTGATACCATTTCAGGGAAAAACCGGTAAAGCGCACCGGAAGTCTTGCTTCATTAAACGAAAATACCACTACCACACCAATGGGCAGATACATAAGGAAAAACAGGATCCCCAGGTACAGTCCTGAAAGCTTTGAGTTCTTTTTCATCCGATTCCCTCCAGTTCCTTCACATTGGTAAGCTTCCGATATAATACGATCATCAGAGTTGTCAGTATCATCAGTACCACAGCCAGTGCTGCGGCAAAGGGCCAGTTATTGCCTCTTGTCATCTGTTCCTGGATCAGACTTCCCACAAGTACGATCTTGTTTCCGCCCAGGATATCCGCAATAAAAAACAGACCCATAGACGGAATAAAGGTAAGTATCACTCCGGAAAGAAGTCCCGGCAAAGTCAGCTTAAAGGTGACGCTCCAGAAAGCCTTCCATCTGCTGGCTCCAAGGTCTCTGGCAGCTTCCACAAGGGACCAGTCCAGCTTTTCCGCACTGGAATATACGGACAGTGCCATAAACGGCAGCAATACATAGATCATACCGATCACGATCGCCGGATAGCTGTACAGGATTTTTAAGGGCTCCTGGATGATGCCAAGCTTCATCAGCAGATAATTCAGAAGGCCCTTTTTCTGGAGAATGATGATCCAGCCATAAAGACGGATCAGGGAATTCACCCAGAAAGGCAGCATCAGGAAAAGCATGGCCAGCTTCTTTTTGCCCTCGGAAAGCTTTGCCATAAAGTATCCGAAGGGGTAGCCCACCAGACAGATGATCAAAGTGCTGGTGAGCGCAAGGCGGAAGGATCCCGTAAAGGTCTGCAGGTATACAGGCTCCAGGATCTGCTTGTAATTATCCAGAGTAAATTTCCAATTCACACCGTAGCCGCCGTCTGCTGTGGAAAAGCTCAGTGCAACTACATACAGAAGAGGCAGTGCGACGAAGATCAGTGTAAAAAGATACAGCGGCAGGATCATCCATACGGAGCCTGCTCTGTGCTTACGCATGGGTACCTCCTGCACAGGGACCTGACTGATCCGGCAATACTTCTTCTGATCTTTCTTCCCGATCTACCAGCACTGCATCTGTAGGAAGAAAACAGCAGCGCACCTTTTCTCCTACACTGACATTTGTATCAATGCCGTAACGGCTTGCCACGATTTCCTGACCTTCCGAAGTTTTCAAAACAACACGGAGCTGGCCGCCGGCGAAGGTTTTTTCAATGACTTCGGCGGTTAAGCCATCGCAGCTGTCCTCTGTGTGTTTTTCTGCGGGCTCCTGTACACTCTTTTGTGTGTTTTCTGATGTGCAATTCGGCGTGCTTTGTTGTGCATTTTTTTTATTTTCCTCAAACCGGATATTTTCGCTTCTTACTGCGATGGTAACCTTTTCTCCTTTTTGCGGAAAAAATCCTCTGTCAGATGTAGCTGCGGTGTCCATTGATACTTTTACTTTTCCGGCATCAGTTCTTACGGTGATCTGAACGGAAGTACCGTCAATCTCCTCTTCCGCAATGCTTTCCACAATACCGGTCAGGATATTGGCATTTCCAACAAAGGTTGCCACATAGCTGGTCTTCGGATGATTATAGATCTCATCCGGCGTCCCGATCTGCTCAAAGCGACCGTGGTTCATCACAGCGATCGTATCAGACATGTTGATGGCTTCTTCCTGATCGTGAGTGATATAGATAAAGGTGATCCCCAGCTTCTTCTGCAGGCGCTTCAGCTCGTGCTGCATGGCACGCCTCAGCTGCAGATCCAGTGCACCAAGGGGTTCGTCCAGAAGAAGTACCTCCGGATTGTTCACAAGTGCTCTGGCTATGGCCACACGCTGGCGCTGACCGCCGGAAAGCTCTGACGGCTTACGCCTCTCAAAGCCCGGAAGCTGAACAAGCTCCAGCATTTCTTTGACTCTTCTGCTGATCTCTGCTTTCGATGTTTTTTTCAATTTCAGCCCATATCCAATGTTATCTGCTACATTCATATGGGGAAAAAGTGCATAATTCTGGAACACTGTGTTCACATTGCGCTGATTCGGTTCCAAGGATGTCACATCCTTTCCATCTAGAAAAACCTGGCCGGAATCTGGCTGTTCCAGGCCTGCAATGATCCGCAGTGTGGTGGTTTTTCCACAGCCGGAAGACCCCAGCAGAGTGACAAATTCTCCTTTTTTTGCTGTAAGACAGATGCTTTCCAGGACGTCCTCACCTTCCTGGAAGCTCTTTTTTATGTTTTTCAGTTCTAATGAAATTTCGGACATTTAGTTCTCCTTCTGTTTGCTATGATATCCGCACCCTGCATGGGACTTTCCTGATATAAGATTGCTTATTGTACTCTCGCAGGGGATTCTCCTGATCCAAGATTGCTTATTATACCCCACGTGGGACTTTCCTGATTCAAGATTGCTTATTGTACCCCATGGGATTTCCTGATTCAAGATTGCTTATTGTACCCTCATAGGACTTCTCTGATTCGGTTAACTACTCATTTTCATGAAAATTATCTCGTATATACTGACAATAAGTTTCTTTATTAAATACAGGTTTAAATTCCCGACAGATTTTTTTTGCTTCTTTTGCCTGATCACAAAGAAGACGATACGTAGTCAGTGCCAGAAGCTTGGCCGGTTTGATATATGCCAGTTCTTCATCCATGATCTTAAAATCTGCTCCGTGAAGTTTTCCCGCAAATCCTCCAAATGTAAAATTCAGCACTGGAAACAGATGGGTCAGGTCTCCTACGTCGGTACAGGCGTTGTTAAAATCTGCCGGCTTTGAACATCGGTATGAAGCATCCAGAAGCTTTACGGATTCTTCCATCACTTTATCCGCACCTCTGTGCAGGATCGGCATATATCCCTGAAGCGGTTCTCTTTCGATCGTACCACCGAATGCATAGGCAGCTCCGTCATAGGCACGGTCCATTTTTTCCTGTGTTGCCCGGATCGCATCCAGAGACGCTGCACGGACTTTTGTTTCGATCACCGCTTCGTCTGGAACTGCATTGATCACATCTCCGGCTTTTCGGATCACGTTGTGAAGACGCACATGGTCTTCCTCCCGGAACGTTTCCCGCATCAGTCCCATCATCTGAATGGCACTGGAAGTAATACTTAATGCATTGACACCATCCCATGGATCAATGGCTGCATGAGCGGCTTTTCCTCTTACTGTCACTCGTTCTGCGGAAAATCCATTGCAAGCCGCATTCCCCAGGTAAAAATCTTCTTCTACCGGCATCATGTGCACATGTGTGGTCAAAATAATGTCTGAATGATCAAATTCTCCAAGCCGGATCAGCTCGCTTTTTCCGGATGCCGGGAAGCCGATTCCCTCTTTCCGAAGCCGTGCACGTTTATCTGCATCAATGTATTCTTCCGCCGGAACGGCAAAAAAAGATACGGACCCAGACAGAGAGGCTTGAACCTCCTCATTGGTCAGTGCCAATGCTGCGCCGATCATGGCTGCAATCTGTGCGTGGTGTCCGCATGCATGTGCTGTCCCGTTAACGGGATCAGCCATCGGATGCGACTTACATCCGATGGCGTCAAGTTCTCCGATAATCGTAATGTTCGGTCCGTCCTGTTCCATCCACTCAGCGCGAACCCCTGTGCGTGCAAGTCCCCCATGTACACGGAGTCCAAGGCCACGCAAAAAAGCCGCTACGTGTGCGGCTGTTCTCTCCTCATAAAACCCTGGTTCCGGATGACTCTGGATATCCTTCGCAAAGGCTATGATCTCATCTCTGTGTTCATCTATAGTCTGAATGATCTTTTCTTCAATATGATTCATGTCTTATAACCTCCATTTTCCGCAGGTTAAGCTATATGATATCATAAAACAGTTGATTTGGAAATAGATATTTTTTGGAGATATTTTCATCACCAAAAACAACTAATCTGTCACATTCCAGTTTTTGTTTTAGCTGCAAAGCAGCCTGCGCTTTGGATGCTTTTTGCGGCATGATCTCCAGCCACTGCTCTCCTGTGTAGATGTCCTTCTGATAAACAACATGATATTTATTTTTATATTTATGTTGACACTCCCCACAGCTAAAGCAGGGGGATTCTTGCTTCTCCCACTACTGCATTGGCAAACACCTTACGGTACTGCAATGTCTTACACAGTG
>NZ_RCXU01000044.1:0-17343 GCF_004167315.1 Blautia sp. aa_0143 | reverse complement strand
AGAAAACGCATACCGCTAAATCAGAATGGATGTACCGCTAATTTCAGAATAGGCGTACCGTTCGAGCAGAATTTGCAATGATCGAACATGGCACTTCCAAGATCTATCAGATACAGATGCCCGGTTTCAGAAAACATAAGATTATCCGGTTTCAGGTCCCCGTAACAGACCGGTGGCTTCCGACTGTGAAGATATTCCAATACTCTGGCAATCTCCTTTCCCAGGGCAAGGATTTCCCGTAAAGAAAACCGTTTTCCTGAACGGAGAAGTTCTCCCAGCGACTGACCCTTGATATATTCCATGATCAGATAACAGTACTCCCCTGTTTCCACATAATCGATAATCTTCGGTATTGCAGGATATTCCAGATGCTGCATGAGTCTGGCTTCTTTTTTCTTTGCGATCGGTATCTCTTTCACTGCACGGCAGATACCAAGCTCCATATCTTTTGCCAGATAAAGGCTTCCACCTCCGCCATGTCCAATTTGTTCTACAATGCAATAACGTTCTTTCAGAACATTTCCGATCAGACAGATCACCTTCCTCTCATTTCTGTCAGACAATATTTATAATTACGTTTCTTATTGATTTGGGATAATCCGGTGAATTCCGGTTTGAAAAAAATCAGATAACTTATAGTCAGGCAGAAATTCGTGATCTGCCCTCGTTTAGGATAAGTCCTATTATAGCACGTCCTGTTCTTTTTGCAAAGAACTTTCTATATAAAAAAGTCCGCCGAATATAACAGACAAAAATGTCTCTTTATCCGGCGGTCTGTCATTATTCATAGTGTTTGTATCTGCAAAGCTATACCTTACATACGATCCGGTGCAGAGAATCCAAGAAGATCGATGCTTGTCTCAAGCACTCTTCTTGTAAGCTGGAGCAGCTGAAGGAAGGATTCCTTCTGTGCCTGATCCTCTTCGCTTAAGATCTTGGTCTCATGGTAAAAGCTGTTAAATGCATTGGATACCTCATAGATATATGCACAGATCTTATGTGGTGCTTTTTCTTCAAAAGCGTTCTCAACCATTGCCGCAAAGCCGGAAAGCTGAAGCATCAGGTTCTTCTCACTGGCATTGACTGCCGGAAGGATCTTACCTGTACTTAAATCTCCTCCCTCCTGTACATAACGGTTCAGGATCGACTTAATACGAACGATAGTATAAAGGATATACGGACCTGTATTTCCCTCAAAGGATGTAAAGCGGTCAACATCAAAGATGTAATCCTTGGTCGCCTGGTTGGAAAGATCTCCGTATTTGATCGCGGAAAGTCCCACGATCTTGGCAGTATCCTTTGCATCTTTATCTTTTACACTGCGATTCTCCACGATCTTACGATACATTTCCTCATCAATATCTGCGATCAGGTTCTCCAGACGCATAACACCGCCTTCTCTTGTCTTAAACGGTTTACCGTCTTTTCCATTCATGGTACCGAAACCAAGGAAGGAAAGCTTGGTCTCCGGATTTACAAGACCGGTTTTTCTTGCACAGCGGAATACCTGGATAAAATGCAGCTCCTGACGCTTGTCAACAACATAAAGGATCTCATCCGGCTGAAAGAGTTTCATACGCTCTACGATAGTAGCAAGGTCTGTGGTCGTATAGAGAGAAGCTCCGTCTGATTTCAGAAGCATACATGGAGGGATCTCCTTGGTATCACTCTCTTCTTTTACATCTACAACAAGAGCACCCTGGTCCTCATAGGCAAATCCTCGCTTCTTCATGTCTTCTACCATATCCGGGATGTACGGCTGTGCATCGGATTCTTTTTTCCAGAGGTCAAAATCTACGTTCAGATTCGCGTAGTTTCTCTTAAGGTCTGTTACAGATACATTCATGATGTGGTTCCAGAGAGCCATGTATCCGGGTTTACCCTGCTGAAGAAGGTGGGTTGCCTCCAGTGCCTCATTACGGTAAGCCTCATCCTCTTTTGACTTCCCACTGGCACATGGATAGATCTCTTCCAGCTCGCTGATAGTAAACGGTGCTTCTGCCGGATATTCACCGGTAAAGCTGTCATCAAAATATACCAGCTCCGGTTTTCGGTGTTTCAGCTCGGTGATGATCAGTCCCATCTGAAGGCCCCAGTCTCCAAGATGTACATCACCGATCACCTTATGTCCTACAAAACGTCCGATACGCTTGATGCTCTCACCGATGATCGCAGAACGGAGATGTCCTACGTGAAGCGGCTTGGCAACGTTTGGTCCGCCATAGTCGATAATGATCGTCTTCGGATTCTTGGCAGTCTCAACAGAAAGCTTCTCGTCCTCTGCCATCTTATTCATGTATTCTGCAACAAATTCCGGGTTCACATCCAGGTTGATAAATCCAGGCTTTACAACTTCTGCTCTGGAAAAGATCCGGCTGTCTGACAGCTGTGCTACCACATCATCAGCGATCATAAACGGTGCTTTGTGATATGCTTTGGCTCCTGCCATAGCACCGTTACACTGATACTCACATAAGTCCGGTCTGTTGGAAACAGTAACTTTTCCGTAGGACGGATCATAACCTGCTTTTTCAAATGCTGCGGAAAGTTCTTCCGCCATCTGTTCCATAATCTTCTTCATGTTTCAAACTCCTCATATCTTTGTTTCTGTATTTTATGCTTATAACGTCACTTTTCTTGAACATGCGACTGCAAGGGCACCATAACCGATATGGCAGGCAACACTTAAAGAAAGGGGATCCATATGTATCTCCATTCCCGGAAATACCTCCTGGATCTCTCTTTTAAATTCTTCTGCTTCTTCCAGATTTCCTGTATAAGCAGCCTGAAGACACATCTCACCGTCAGATACGTATTCCTTAAAACGTGTTTCCCAATCATTCTTCATTGCCTTCAGCATGGCACGTTTGGCCTGCTTCTTGCCACGGACCTTGGCGTAGGCATCCAGCTTCTCTCCCTGGATCTGAAGTACAGGCTTCAGGTTCAGAACCGTTCCGATGGCTGCTGCTGCCGGTGTGATCCTGCCACCTTTTTTCAGATATTTCAGGGTGTCAAGTGTGATATAAATACTGGAATCGAGTTTCTGATCTGTAAGGATCTTCTTGATCTCTGCAGCACTTTTTCCTGCCTCGGCAAGCATCTTAGCATCCATTACAGACTGTCTCTGTGTTACGGAAATCCGCTGATTGTCCACTACCTGAACACGACCATTATAATCAATAGCAAGTCCCATTGCAGTAGAACAGGATGCACTCAGTCCGCTTGACATCGGAATATGAACGATTTCCTCATAATCTCTCAGAAGCTTGTCCCACAGATCACAGAGATCAGCCGGACTTGGCTGAGATGTGGAGATCGGTTCATCCTTCTTAAGCTTCTCATAAAACTCTTCCTGTGTGAGAGTTACACCTTCAAGATACATTTTTTCATTAATATAAAACGGCATCGGTATCACATAAACGCCAAGCTCTTCGGCCTGGGCCTGTGTGATACCGCTGTTGCTGTCTGTTACAATGGCAATTTTGCCCATTCTTTTCTCTCCTCCTGGTCTGTTATCTCACAGTTCAAAGAATTAATGCATCAGCCCCTGATGAACTAATTCTTTGAACTGCTGTAGAAAGCCATGATGTTAGTGTATCATATTTTTTTCTATATCACAATTGGAAATTTTATGTGACCTTCGCTCACAAAAAACACCTCGCGGAATATTACCAGTGAACAGTAACCGCAAACAGTAACTAAAAAAAACAGCCACCATACAAATATTTATGCACAGCAGCTGTCACACTATTTATCAAAAATATCCTTATCTATTTATGATCTGTGTTTTATTTCATTTCTCTTACGATCTTTCGAACCGGAAGAACAAATGTCGGAGATACGGACAATTCATCCAGTCCCATCTCTACAAATCTCTCAGTAAGTGTAGTGTCCGCACCAAGCTCACCACAGATTCCGGCCCAGATACCTTCTTTGTGTGCATTATCCACAACCATCTGGATCATACGGAGAACTGCCTCATGATGGGAATCATAAATGTTGTCAAGCTTTGCATTCTGACGGTCAATAGCCAGTGTATACTGGGTCAGATCATTGGTTCCGATACTGAAGAAATCAACCTCTTTTGCAAGAAGATCACTGATCATAACAGCTGCCGGAGTCTCGATCATGATACCCTGCTCCACGTCATCACGGAACGGGATCCCCTGTTCCTTAAGCTCTGCTTTTACTTCTGCTACAATAGCCTTGATCTGCTTCACCTCTGTTACAGAGATGATCATCGGATACATGATGGAAATATTTCCGAACATGCTTGCGCGGAAAAGCGCTCTCAGCTGTGTCTTAAATACTTCCGGACGGTCCAGACAGATACGGATCGCACGATATCCCATTGCAGGGTTTTCCTCATGCGCCATATTGAAATAATCGATCTGCTTGTCCGCTCCGATATCCAGAGTACGAATGATAACTTTTTTGCCGGCCATATTCTGAGCTACGGTCTTGTAAACCTGGAACTGCTCTTCCTCTGTAGGATAGTCTTCTTTTTCCAGGTATACGAACTCACTTCGGAAAAGTCCGATGCCTTCCGCATCATTGGCAAGTACATTCGCAACATCACCTGTACTTCCGATGTTGGCATAAAGGTGGAGCTTACGACCGCTCTTGGTAACAGTTTCTTTACCTTTCAGTTCTTTGAGCATTGCACGCTGTGCAAGTTCATCGGCACGCATATCCTCATATTTTTTAAGGGTCTCTGCATCCGGCTCAACGATCAGATTTCCGCTCTTTCCGTCTACGACTGCCATCTTACCGTCCATGGACTCATCGTATTCAATATTGATCAGCGCCGGAATATTCATGGTTCTCGCAAGAATCGCAGTATGTGAGTTAGAAGAACCTTTTCTTGTGACAAAAGCAAGAACCTTGCTCTTATCCATCTGTACAGTCTCACTTGGTGCAAGATCCTCTGCAACTACGATCACCGGCTCGGATGCTTCAAGCTCTCCATCTCCATGGCCGGAAAGCACACGTACCAGACGGTCTGAGATATCCTTTACATCAGCTGCTCTTGCTTTCATATAATCATCGTCCATCTGTGCGAACATTGATGAGAAGTTATCACCAGTTGTTGCAACCGCATATTCTGCATTTACAGACTCTGTACGGATAATGTTGTGGATGGAATCCAGATAGTCATCATCATCCAGCATCATCTGATGAACCTCAAAGATTGCCGCTCCGGACTCTCCAACTTCCTGAAGAGCCTTGTCATAAAGCTTCTGAAGCTGTGCCACAGCCTGCTCTCTGGCTGCCTCCACACGCTTTACCTCTTCTTCCGGATCCTCCACGTGAACACGTTTAACACTGGCGTCAACTTTCTGGAGGATTGAGATCTTACCGATCGCAATACCGGAAAATACAGATTTACCTTCCAAAACCTTCATGAAATTATCTCCTTCTGTTTTTATATTTGCCCACTTATGATGTATTATATCACACTATCCAAAGATTCTGCCACGATTTTTTTATGATCTCTAAAAAACCTGTAAAAACTCTATTTATACTTTCTTTTTTTGTCATATATACAGCAAAAGTGACAAAATAAAGACCGCAGAGCTTCATAAAACCTGAACAATACTTTCAGATATAAAAATAAGCATCTGCCGCCGGAATCCTTCCGGCAATTGCAGATGCTATATGTATGTATATCTTTTTATTCACTGCGAAGGGCATCGATCGGATTAAGATTAGCTGCCTTTACAGATGGGAGAAGTCCGAAGATCAGACCGATCAGCATGGAAAATACCACAGAACCGATAATTGCCGGAACGCTGATGGCTGTTGGTGCTCCTGACACCTGAGACACCATTTTTGACAGGATGATCCCAAGGACCACACCAATGATTCCTCCGATACTGGTCAGCACCGAAGCTTCCGTCAGAAACTGTCCCAGGATCACTTTTTTTCTTGCTCCGATAGCTTTTTTCAGTCCGATCTCGCTGGTACGTTCTGTGACAGATACAAGCATGATATTCATAACACCGATACCACCAACAAGCAGGGAGATACTTGCGATCCAAATCAGCTGCTGATTGGTACTTTCGCTGAGCTTCTGGAGATTCTTGACCTTCTCCATAATGTCTTCCGCTTTATATTTAAAGTTCGATTTGTTTTTTTCATTCTGGATCCCTGTATTCAGAATATCCTCTGCTGCTTTTCCTACAGAACTCATATTATCTGTGCTGTCTGCACGGACTGTCACATTTTGCGGCTGATCAAATTTAAATGCAACAGGCCAGGTAGTATCTGGGATCATCACGCTTCCCATGATCGTCTGCGAATATTCCTCGTACTCAGAAATCGTATTGATCTTCGGCATGCTGTCCTCACTCTGAGTGATCACACCTACAATGATATACGGTTCTGATCCCACCTCAATGGTTTTCCCTACAGGGCTCTCACTTCCGAAAATATTCTGTGCAGCATTGGAATCCACAAGAGCAACCTTTCGGTAGCTGTCATAATCTTTTTGTACAAATCCCCGCCCGGACTGGACCAGGTATCCCATCGTTTTCAGATAATTGCTGTCGATCCCGTACACGGTTCCGCCCTGAAAGCTTGTGTTTTTATAATAAACACTGGCAGACTGGCTGCTGTAATAAAATGTAGAACTGATCACATGATCCAAGTCTCCGATCGCCGTTTTCTGGGAATCAGAAATAACCGGCGGTGTGGCCGAGCTTCCGTAAGAACCATAATCCATATCGTATGTACTGTCTCCGTCATAGAGCATAACCTGTACGGTATTGTTTCCGGACCCGATCAGATCTTCCTTGATCTGCTCACTGGTACCTTTGATCGTAGATACAATTGCAATAATAGATGCAATACCAATAATAATACCCAGCATGGTCAGAAAGGATCTCATCTTATGTGACCATATTCCCTGAAAAGCCAGGCGTATATTTTCAAACATGAAATTTCTCCTTCCTGTTATTTATTCATTGTACATATCATCCAAAGTTACTTCTTTTGTCTTGGCTCCCTCCTTCACGGCATCACCATATGGGAAAGCAAGAAGATCATCGGATTTCAGACCTGAAGTTACAACTGCATAATATCCGCTGTTCACAATGCTTCCCACTGTGATCTGCTGCTTTTTCAGTGTTCCCTTCACGTCTTTGTATACATAGCTGGTTCCATTTTCCGTACGGATAAATGCCTTCATCACAACCATACTGCCTTCGGCAAGTTTATTTGACTTCAGAGATACCGTCACATAATCCTGGTCGGTAAACTGCAATGAACGATCTGTGATCTCTGCATTAAAGGTGTAATACGATACATTGGGATTAGAATCTCCACCATAATAAGCATTTGAAGAATCCACCGGGTAATCGGATACATTCAGTACCTTCGCCTCAAAGCTGCCGGAATTATAACTGGTACACTGAAGAAGTGTTCCCTCCTTCATCTGATCCAGCATCAGTTCGCTGACCGTTCCGGTAACATAAAAACCATCTTTGCTTTTTACTTTCAGAAAAGCATCTCCATTATAAGAACCTGTGACTTCATCTCCGATGTAAGCAACCGTTCCATCCAGTTTGCTTGTTATCAGCTTGTTTTTTATTTTGTTCTCCAGCTTAGTGATTTTCAGATTATTTTCCTCAATATCCAGTTTCAAACTTGCGATCTTGTTTTTCTGGATCTTGATCGCATCCTCTCTTGACATGGTTGTGCCATCAGTACCGTCATCTCCATCACCGCTGTCATCCGGTATCTCATCATCATTTTTGTCATATTTGGAAGCCTCGTCCAGTGTAAATTCTGTTTCCGCATACATATATACCGGATTTTCAAGAAGACTTCCATCGATCAGATAATATCCTGTACAGGAAAGTGTTCTGTCCTGAAAATCAGCAATGGTATCATTCTCATGAAACTCCAGCTGGAACCAGCTGCCGCCTTTCTGGACCACTTTGGTTCCATCCTCACTGTATCCCGCCATTCTGTTAAAGAAAGATCCCATCACCGTAACTTTGCCTTTGGCACTGCTTACAAGAAAAACATAGGGATCTTCTTCCGTACCAGTTCCTGTAAACGGCTGAGAAGTATAATCCAGCTTCTGATAAAATTCCGGTTCACCATCTGTGATCCCCGGAATTTCCGGTTCTGTTATATTGGGATCAGGAAGCTCATTGGGTCCCAGTGTGGGAGTCGGTGTCGGAGATACCGTTGGGGTGTCATCTTCTCCGGAACCCCAGTCCGTAGTCTCTCCGTCTGTAATATCATTGGCAGTAGGATCCTGGTAGGTCGGATCCATGATCAGATCCTCATCGGATGCAGTTGTATCCTCTTCCATATCCGCTGTGTCATCTCCGGTCATCTGCTCTGTTTCACTGTCCGTCGTTTCTCCGGACGGCATTTCTTCGGTAACTTCCTCTGCAGAATCTTCAAGATCTCCTTCTGTATCTGTAAAGGCACTGAGAAGTAATGGCCTGGAGGAAGCCGCTGCAAGATAGCTGCCATCTACAGTAGCCGCGGAACCGGTAGTTGACTGCATATCCTCGTCTCCGTCACTTCCGGAAGGTGTATCCGTATTTGTCATTTCTCCGTCATTTCCTGTATCACCACCTGTAAGATTCAGGTCCGTATCATCTGTACTGTCTGTACTGTCTTCGATGGGACCTCCATTCTGAAGACTTGTCAGACGGTTCTGCGCTTTGGTCAGATCCTGCTCCTGCTTCTGCTGTTTCAGCTTTGCAATATTCAGCTCCATCTCTACAAGTGTCATATCAAAGGAGATCAGATTATCGCCTTTTTTTACATCATCACCCTGGGATACATATATTTTCTCGATGATCATATCTTTATCCATATTTACATTCTGAGAAACATTCGTGGTGATGGTTCCATCCAGTGTTGTCTCCGAATACCAGTCCGTCTGAAGATTGCTGACGCTGGTTACCGGCACCTCTGTTACCTTGGATTCTTTCACATGCATAAGCCCTGTGTAGATTCCTCCGGCTGCCAATGCCGCAACCAGTACACCAACGATCACTCTCTTCACCACTTTCATTCTATCACCTCTTTTCCTGCAGCTCACCGTCACGGATCATAACAACCCGTTTGGCATGTGCCGCGATCTCCGGGTCATGTGTGATCATCAGCACAGAAACTCCCTCATCGTTCAGCTTCTGAAACAGTTCCATAACCTGTGCTCCCGATTTCGTATCCAGTGCCCCGGTAGGCTCATCTGCCAGCAAAAGCTTGGGATTGTTTACGATTGCTCTTGCAATAGCCACTCTCTGCATCTGTCCTCCAGAAAGCTGGTTGGGCTTAAAATCCACCCTGTCGGCAAGGCCTACACGCTCCAGAGCTTTTCGTGCACGTTCCCGGCGCTCCTTTTTGGGAACCCTTGCATAATTCAGCGGCAGTTCCACATTTGTCAGCGCACTCTGCCTTGGAAGGAGATGAAAGCTCTGAAATACAAATCCGATCGTTTTCAGACGGATATCTGACATCTCATTCTCTGTACATTTGGCAATATCTTCTCCATTCAGGAGAAAAGTTCCCTTGGTAGGTTTGTCCAGGCATCCGATAATATTCATCAGTGTAGTCTTTCCGGAACCGGAAGGTCCCATGATCGCCACATATTCTCCCTCCTCCATGGAAAAATCTACATCTTTCAATACAGGTACCGTCATTTTCCCCTGTTGATAATCCTTATATATTCCTTTTAAATCCAAAATCATTCTGTCGGCGCTCCTTCCATCGGAACAAGGTCATCTCCCGAAGAAATATCGTCTGTCGCATCCATCATGTCACTGTCGATCGCTCCATCTTCGATCATTTCAGGCTCTGAGCCATCACTTTCCGTGTATGCAGAATCATCAGAACTTTCATCATCCTCAGAATCATCCCACATAGCCGCTGTAGTCTGATCTGCAGTACCTTCTGCGACAGACATACCTTCTTTCAGCTCATCTGTCGGAAATGCGATCTTATCTTTTTCAGAAAGTCCGTCTGCGATCTCATATTCCCCAAGATCTTCATCATACTGTCCTAATATGACATCTCTCTTCTCCAGCTTGTTCTGACCGTTTGCGATCCAGACATATGGGCTGTCTGTATCCGCATCCACGATAAAATAATCGTTCAGCCAGATACCGGACTTCTTCTCATCCTGTCCTTCGTCCGGTTCAATATACACATGCTGCCCCAGCATCAGACCCTCCGATGAATCCAGATTCACATAAAACGGATAGGTACTGGATGATGTCTGATCATCACTGGCACTGGACATTCCGAACATTGCCATATCCGAACTGCTGTTGCTGGTAGAATTATCCAGGTCAACAGAGCCCATGGTGCCCTTCCAGGTTTTTGAAGAATCCACCCTGGAACGAATGATCACAGGAGTTCCCTCTATGATCGAATCACGGTTTATTTCATTTACCGTTCCCTTTACACGATAAGCACCTGTACTCAGGATTGTGATAAATGCATTGCCGGAGCTGTTTCCGGAACTGGAATCTGTGGAATCCGTCGTGCCTTCTGTCAGCGTATCCTCCACGCCCTCAGAATCATCACCGCCCATCTTGGAGGTATCGATCTTCTGGATCACTCCATCGATCTCACTGCGCACCTCGGTATTCTGCGTTGCCTGGGAAAGCTTATCGATCTCTGCCTGTTTGCTTTTCTGATCATATTCATTCTTCTTGAGATTCATTTTCTGTGTTTCGATCTCTATTGTATAGGAAAGCTGATTATCTGCTGTAGCTTTCTTTTTCTCAGCTTCCAGTGTAGTGATCTGATCAGATATACTTAACTGTTCGTTTTTCAGGCGGTCCAAGGCCAGCTGTGCTTCCTGAAGACTTTGCTGGATACTTCCAAGATCATACTGAAAAAGAAGCTGCCCTTTCTTGACTTCCTGACCGGTCTTTACCTGAACTTCTTTTACCTTTCGGCCGCTTTCGATCTTTACCTGAACCGTTTCCTGCGGTTCCACAACACCTGCATATCGGTTTTCCACTCCGGAATCCATTTCCGAAAGCTTGCTTATCTTTGTTACATATACAATATCGCTGCCTCCTGCGGACCCTGCATGATGTGTATAATAATACCATCCACCGGCTCCGATACCGGCTGCAAGTACAAGGACCCCCAGTGCGATCAAAATACGTTTTTTCATATCTGTCCCCTTTTCTCAGCACCGTACTAAAACTATCTGTTGCTTCAAACATCATAGCAGATTCACTCTAAAAAGAAAAGTCCCTGAAGAAAACGATGCAGATTTCACAGATTTTTCATAAAAAAGTCTCCTTTTTCTCCATTTTTGCGATATTTTGACTTTCGGTACTTTATCTGCTAAAATGTTGTAATATAACTTTTTTGAAAGGAAAGAACAATATGAAGACAGTGAAACATCTGCTGGCTTTCTTGATGATCATTCTTCTCTCAGTTTTTTTATGTAGCTGCTCCCAGTCGGCCAAAGCTCATGCGGAGAAGGCGATCAAAAAAGATCTGGATCTTCTTAAAAATCTGGACTCTGAAACAACCATGCAGTACATATCCTATCAGGAACTGTTTCCGGATTCTGATGACAGCACAAAGCTTTCTGCTGACATAAAAGAAGTATTTTCTCTCTTCTTTCAGAATTTCGATTACAAAATCCTAGGTATATCCGTTGATAGCGACGAAAAAAATGCTTCTGCACAGCTTAAGCTCACTACTCTGGATGCTGAGGCTCTTGCCAGTGATTTTGTTTCTGCAAGCCTTCAGGAAGAAATACTGGAAACCGCCTCCGGTAAAGAAAATGATAACGGAAATTCCCTGGAGCAGCGTTATCTGCTCCTGTACAAGCTTCTCAAGAATAACACGTACAGTTCTGCAGAACGCACTACTTCCATCCAACTAAACAATCTTGGATCTTCTTCAGAACCTGACTGGGAGATTACGCACAGTTCCTCTCTCGAAAATGATCTGGTCGGTGGCCTTATCACCTATCTGTCCGATCCTGATCTTGTGCCGCCTGCCGAAACGCTTACCGTCTATCTGAAAACGCTTCAAGAAATGGATGTAAAGCAGATGGCTAATTATTTGGGGCTGGATTCCATTCTGAACACTTCAGATTCGGCAAAAAACGCCATTGCCTCTGCCCTTATGGAACAGTTTCACTCCTGTTTTAACTACAAAATATCAAGCACCTCTGTTTCCGGATATCTTGCTGAAGTGGACGCAGAGCTTACCACATTTGACAGTAATTCCATTCTTACACAGTACGAAAAAGAATTGAATACTTATCTGGCTTCTGCTGATGCAGTGATCGACGGTTCCCAGAAGCGTTACAACAAATCACATGAACTGCTTCTGGACAGTATCAGGAATAATCAGGCAACCATAACTGCCACTGCTACCTTCCATCTCACAAACGATGGTGCATCCTGGAAGCTTGAGAATGCAGGTACCGAACTGGGCAATGCCATCTTCGGAACTCTTACCGCTTCACCGGTTCCTGAAGATTCTACCGAAGATAACGAATAAAGAATAAAAGCTAGAAAACCCGTGAATATCTGCTTTCTCTGACAGGAAAGCGTGATCTTCACGGGTTTTTTATATTCTTCTTTTTTATATTCCGGATATGATCTTTATAAAAAGCAATGCAAGGACTATAAGAATAATAGGCCGTATGATCCGGCTTCCGTTTTTCATAACCATACCTGCACCGGTATAATGTCCTGCGATCGAGAACACTGACGCTGCAATTCCAAGCATGATCACAATCTTTCCGCTGAGCAGAAATACAACAAGAGCCGCTACATTAGAAGAGAGGTTGGTAACCTTCATGGTACCGGATGCTTTTGCCACACTCATTTTTCCCAATCCTGTAAACAAAAGCAGGAGAAAAGTTCCTGTTCCTGGTCCATAAAATCCATCGTAGCATCCTACAGCAAGAGAGCATACGGCACAGAGCAGGATCTGTTTTTTTCTGGCGATCTCGCCACCCTTCTCATCCATATTTTTCTTGCGTAGCACATAAAAAGCAACCACCGGAAGAACAGGGATCAGCATATAACGCAGGAGCTTATCACTGGCTATAAGAGCAAGGTGAGCTCCTATGGAAGATCCCAGGAGTGCCATTGGAATACATGGAAGCACCAGGATCCAGTCCACAAATTTATTTTTGCACAGACGGACAGTTGAGATCAATGTTCCTGTTGCTGATGACAGCTTGTTGGTGGCAACAGCATTATGTACAGGAACTCCGGCCAAAAGATAAGCAGGCAGGGAGATCAGTCCTCCCCCGCCTGCTACAGCATCTACAAATCCGGCAAGAAATACAAGTGGGCAAACGATCAGAAATGTATAGATTGTCGGCTGCATGATTTTTTATTCTTCCTCTTCTTTCTGCGGCTCAAGGTCAAGTCCCAGCTCATGAAGCTGTGCCTCACTTACCTGGCTAGGAGACTGAGTCATCAGACAGGAGGCATCCTTAACCTTCGGGAATGCAATAACATCACGGATCGTATCTGCCTTTGCCATAAGCATAACAAGTCTGTCAAGGCCATATGCAAGTCCTGCGTGTGGCGGAACTCCATATTTGAAGGCATCCAGAAGGAATCCGAACTGCTCATGTGCAGCTTCTTTTGTGAAGCCAAGTGCCTCAAACATTTTTTCCTGAATATCATCCTGATGGATACGCACGCTGCCACCGCCAATCTCATTTCCGTTAAGAACGATGTCGTATGCTTTTGCACGAACCTTTCCCGGATCTGTGTCAAGAAGCGGAAGATCCTCCTCCATAAGCATGGTGAACGGATGGTGCATTGCTGTAAAACGGTTCTCCTCCTCGCTCCACTCAAGAAGCGGGAACTCTGTTACCCATACGAAACGATACTCATTTTTATCTAAAAGATCCATCTGTTTTGCAAGCTCAAGACGGAGTGCTCCCAGTACATCGTATACCAATTTTGTCTTATCTGCTGCAAAAAGAAGAAGATCTCCCGGCTTGCCGTCCATAGCTTTTACAAGAGCATCCATCTCTTCATCTGTCATAAACTTGGCGAAAGAAGATTTTCTGGTTCCGTCCTCTGCAATGGCAATGTATGCAAGACCTTTTGCACCATAACCTTTTACGAACTCAACAAGCTTATCGATCTTCTTTCTCGGCATTGCGCCCTGACCTTCTGCATTGATACCACGAACACTTCCGCCGTTCTCAAGCGCACCTGTGAACACACCAAATCCGCAGTCTTTTACGATATCACTGACATCATGAAGTTCCATACCGAAACGCATATCCGGCTTGTCGGAACCAAAACGATCCATAGCTTCCTGCCAGGTAATTCTCTGGATTGGGAGTTTTACATCGATATCCAGAACTTCTTTGAACAGGAATGCAAGATATCTCTCGTTAACATCGATAACATCGTCTACATCAACAAAGGAAAGCTCCATATCGATCTGTGTGAACTCCGGCTGACGGTCAGCACGAAGATCTTCATCACGGAAGCATCTTGCGATCTGGATATAACGATCAAATCCGGAGCACATCAGAAGCTGTTTGTACAGCTGCGGAGACTGTGGAAGGCCATAGAAGCTTCCCGGATGAACACGTGATGGTACCAGATAGTCTCTGGCTCCCTCAGGAGTACTCTTTCCAAGCATCGGTGTCTCAATCTCAAGAAATCCCTCTTCTGTAAAGAACTGTCTTGTAAGCTGGGCAACCTTGCTCTTCATCATGATATTTCTCTGAAGATCCGGTCTTCTTAAATCAAGATAACGATATTTAAGTCGGATCTCATCTTTTGTCTTGCTATTCTCCTCGATCGGGAATGGAGGAACATCTGCCTCAGCAAGAACACGGAGGGATTTTACACGAAGCTCGATCTCGCCAGTTGCAAGATTCTCGTTTACTGCTCCTCCACGTTTCTCTACGGTACCGGTTACAGCAATAACAAACTCACTACGCAGTTTACCTGCTTTTGTAAAGCCTTCCTCGTCAATGCTGCCATTCTCAAAAATCAGCTGCATGATCCCGGAACGGTCACGAAGATCCACAAATACAAGACCTCCTTTATTTCTGGCTTTTGCCACCCATCCCATTAATGTTACTTCTTTTCCGACCATCTCTGTGGTCACTTCTGCACATCGGCAAGTTCTGTGCAGTCCCTGCATGCTTTCAGCCATCTTTTTATCCTCCTCTGACTATTTTTTTCATAGTCATTTTAATTTACTCTGCTATCTCCGTTTTCAGACGGGCAGTTTCAGTCTCTGTTGAAAAATTCTACATACTCTGTATAACCATCTGCTGCCAGCTGGTCTTTCTGGAATTTTTTGTTCTTTTTCATGATAGAGATATTGATCTGTGTACCTGCACTTCTTTCCTCAGTTGCCTGTTTCAGGATGTTCAGAAGCTTGTCTGCCGGCATGTTCTTCTCGATCAGATATGCTTTCTTGCCATTCTTGGTTGGAATCTCATAGCCTCTCTCAAGAAGCAGCATAACGATTCTCTCAAATCCAATGGAGAAACCACAAGCACAGGTATTATTTCCTGTAAATTTACCGATCATCTCATCGTAACGTCCGCCTCCACCGACGCTTCCGCCGAACTCATCCATGGAAATCTCAAAGATCGGACCTGTGTAATAGGACATTCCACGTACCAGTGTAGGGTCAAAGGACATTTTGAAGTCTGCTGTTTTTACAGATTCTACAGTGTTGATGATCGTTTCAAGATCCTCTGCAATACCTGCTTCCAGAACATCAGAAAGTTTTTCTTTAATATAACGGACACCCTCAACATCGTTGGTGATCTCACGGAAAAGTCCAAGATAAGTGTCAATGCTCTCTTTCGCAAAGCCCTCTTTCTCAAGCTCCTCTGCAACTCCCTCGATGCCGATCTTATCCATCTTGTCAAGAATAATAAAGACAGTATCAAAGCTCTCTGCCGGGAATCCGCTGTACTGAGCCATTGCCTTCAGGATCCTTCTGTCATTGATACGGATCGTAAAGTTATGGAAATCCAGTTTTCCAAGAAGTGTTGTAGTTGCAAGTACAAGCTCGATCTCAGCAAGATAGGTCGGCTCACCCAGGATATCGATATCACACTGCATAAACTGACGGAAACGACCTCTCTGCGGACGGTCAGCTCTCCATACATTTCCCATCTGAAGTGCCTTAAACGGAGCCGGAAGCTCGTTTGCATTATTGGAATAATATCTGGAAAGCGGTACGGTCAGGTCATAGCGAAGTCCGGAATCTGTCAGATCATTCTCTGTTTTTGCAGTATCCAGTTTCAGTTTCTCGCCTCTCTTCATAATCTTGAAGATCAGCTTTTCATTTTCACCGCCCTGCTTGCTGCAGAGATTCTCAATATGTTCTACACAGGGAGTTTCAATTGCGGAAAAACCAAAGGTTCCGTACGTCTCTCTGATCATATTCATCACATAGTTACGGATTGCCATTTCCTTCGGTAAAATGTCCTTCATTCCTGTAACCGGTTTCTTTTTTAATGCCATAGTTTCCTCCTTTATGAATCACCCTCTGAAATGCAAGAAACACCTGCATGTCAAAGTTTTTAATCTCATCGATCATCAGTCTTAAAACTTCATCATTTTCCAGAGCTTTCCGATATGGTCTGTCCATACTCAAAGCCGCATATACATCACATACTCTCAGGATCCTTGCACCCATAGGGATATCCTTTCCGCTTCTGTTGCTGGGATAACCGCTGCCGTCAAAATTCTCATGATGATAAAGAATACTTTCCAGAACATAATCGGAATATCCCTGGTCTTTCAGGATCTCATAACCTAATGTGGAGTGCATGCGAACATATTTCAGTTCTTCAATGACCATCGGATTCTGCTCTTGGCCATTAATGTATCCTTCCAGTTTCAGCTTGCCTATATCATGGAGCATTCCGGCAATAGCCAGCTGATAACATTCTTTCTCACCAAGACCAAGCTCCTTTGCCACATCATAGGCAAGGTTACTGACAACAACCCCATGTTTCAGCTCTGCGGAAAGATCCATTTCCAGGATCCGGTCCTGCGTAGTTTCACTTATCTTCTGTACGCTTTTCAAGGATCCGTCTCTCCTTTCCGTCTACAGCCATTTTGCAATGCCCTCGCGTTTTCTCTCGATCATTTCATCGATACGTGTGATATAATTGACAACATCCTTCACATTCTCCACACGCTCAATGCGCTGTCCGTGATCAAACACAAGCTTGGAGGAACCACCTGCACCCAGTGCGATGATCGGCTGCTTTTCCTCCATAATCAGTATATTGTAAATCCCTGCTTTGTCAACCTCAGAATACCCGACGTTCTCAAAATTCCCCTTCATATTCTTCTGTCTGTACAGATAATAAGG
>NZ_RCXU01000043.1:0-18085 GCF_004167315.1 Blautia sp. aa_0143 | reverse complement strand
ATACAGCTTAAGCAACAAGATGGATAATTCCTTACTGGCTGTAAGGGATATTAACCATAAATATATTGTAGTAGAAATTGGAAATGAATGTAGAATCTCTTGTAATTAAAATGGTTGCTGAAGGCAAGAAGGAATTTCCTCAGCTCACGGTAAAAGAATTAAATGAATGTTTCCAGTTTGCCGAGAGTGGAAAATATATGTTAGATAATTATGTTACCGATTTAGGAGATCTTGAAAATAAATATTACTGGAATTATGATATGTATCCTGATTCTGTTAAGGAACGGGCGAATGAATTATTGGAAGATATCAGATATGGAGATGACTGGAATATGAAAACTTATGCAGTTCTTTCTCTTCGTTATCTGGTAAACCCAACAAAAGGTTCTTATGATCACTATAAGATGGGTCAGATTGAAAATAGTTTTAAACAGACAAGATTTGGTCAGGATGGATTGGCCTGCCAGATAGATGATGCATTATTGGCTGAGCGGTTGTCCGGCGATAATAAGCGAATGACTGTTTTAGGATTATGGGGACCACCTGGAACAGGAAAAACAACTGCAGCTGAAGCAATAGCGAAAGCCCTTAATAGAGGTTATGTCAAACTGAATTTTGGCGGAGCAAGCAATGCCAGTATTGTTAAGGGGCAGAATAAGTCGGTACCTAATGCAGGACCTAGTCTTCTTATGCGAGAATTATCAAGAAAAAGTGGAACTTATTCTTATGTCGTTAATTTTGATGAATTTGATAAAGGAACTGCAGAGAGTTATGAAGCTTTTCATGAATTCTTAGACCCGGTATCTGAATCATATTATGATGAGTATCTCGAATGTAATATTCCTAAAAATAACTTTATTATTATTCTTACATTTAACGATATTTCGAGAATCCCGACATCTATTCTGGACCGTATGAGACTGATAACAGTGCCTGGATATTCATTAACTACGAAGAAGAAAATTGTGAAAAATATGGTGTTGAAAAGCTATGCGGAGAGATTAAAGGTGAACAATGTCTCAATTACAGACACAGCACTGGATTTACTTATGCGTGAATATTCTGTTGCATCAGGAATAAGAGATGTAGAAAAGGATATAGAGAAGCTGTTGGTTCGTTTGATAAAAAAATATAATAAATATTCTGATTTTTGTATTACGGAAGATATTATTCGAGAAGTTCTGGGAAGTAAGAGAACTTTGGGATTGAGCGATATGGGAAATAAAGCAGCTGTTCCTGGACAGGCCATGGCGTTGGGAGTTTCAGGATATATTGGTAGCTGTATTGCTGTTCAGGTAACTGAGGATCCTTATCAGAAGGCTGAGGTTGAGGTTTCTGGTTTACTTAAAGATGCATGTATGGAATCTTTGTCAGATGCAATGTCTTATGCCAGAAGAACTTTGAAGAAGGAATTGCCAAAGCTTCATATTTCTTTCCGAGCCCCAAGTATACCTAAGGATGGAAGTTCAGCAGGTGTTGCAATGTATATGGCTGTTATGAGTTGTGTTTTAAATAAAAAGCTCGAAGGATGTGCCTTCACTGGAAGCATAGATGCATTTGGCAATGTGGGTATTGTCAGTGTGGAAGAGAAACTATGTGCAGCAGAGCGTGAAGGGATCGCAAGAGTATATATTCCATGGGACAATTATGAATACCTTAAAGAAAATAAAATACTGGATCAATATAATGTTGATATCATACCGGTAAAACATGTAGATGAATTAAATAGTGAATTCTTTGAATTGGAGGTGTCATAATGTCTGGAAAAAATTATTTAAAAAAACTACTTAATGATAATTATCGTGAAAATATAGAACATGTCTTAAAAACAATGTATGAAGGGAATAAGGAATCTTTCTTTGACTGTTGTGGGAGAATCATTGGAGTCTTGGATAGTGTAGTGAAAAAAGGATATTTGAGCTATGAGAAGTATAAAATCATGAAAGACTCTTTAATGAATTCTTGTATTGATCAGGAAAGTACGATCATATCGCAGGAAAGTGAAAAAATCACTGTTTTGAATACGGATACGGGTACTGTTGATAGCTTTTTTCTGGCAGATTTTATATATTGGTTTGTAAAAATGTTTACTACAGATCCCTTATTCAGAAAAGGGTTGAATGGACATTATGATTATACTGGTGTAATGAGTCTTCTCGATGAAGAGTTATTGAAGAGGGTTTATGAATCTAATATCAAAAAATGCATTGTACCAGCAATTAATTACTGGACAAATATGGAGATGAAAATATTGTTTGATAAGCCCGAGTATGAATGGATTTACTATGCACATGGATCTCATCCCAAATATTTATGGAAAGAAGTACATGAGTGGAATGAGGATCGATGGAAAGAATATGAAGAACTGCTTAGCAACCAAAAGTGTATTGCAGTTGGTGAAACAGGATTGGATTACAGTTATCCGGAGTTTGGACCAACACACCGGGATGTACAGAAGAGATACCTTGAGCATTTTATTTCTTATGCAAATAAGTATCATCTTCCTGCCATACTTCATATTCGTTCCGGGATAAAAGAGGAATCTATATCTGATAGAGGTGTAGTAGATGCTGATGAGGATGCTATTTCTATTTTTAAGGTAAATCCTCCGAAGTTTGGTGCTGTTTATCATTGTTTTTGTGGAGATGTTGAAACAATAAAAAGGTATTGTGATGTTGGAGTAAAATATTTTGGAATTGGTGGGAAAATATTTTATGAAAATGAGCTGGAAGAGACAGTTCGTTTTATGCCGGAAGATAGCCTTGTACTTGAGACGGATGCTCCGTATATCAGGATTCCAGATATGAAAGGACCAAATACATCACTTTCATTATGGGATATTGCAGAGCGGATAGCGCTTGTTCGAGGAACTACAACAGAAAAAATAATTGAACTGACGACAAGGAATGCAGAGCGATTATTTGATACTGGATATGGTGATGTGTAATGTGAAGAGAAGAGAGGATAAATTATGATATATGTAATGAGTGATATTCATGGTGATTTTCAATCTTTTTATAAGATGCTTGTAAAGATTAATTTTTCTTCTTATGATGAATTATTTATTCTGGGAGATATAGTTGATAAAGGAAAAGAAAATCTTTGTCTTTTGGATTTTATTTGGAAAAGCGAAAATATCTATCTGCTCAAGGGAAATCATGAATATTTATTTGAAAGATACCTTCAGGGAATTGTTACAGCAGAAATATGGGATGCCTGTGGAGGAACTGCTACTCGACAGGAAGTAGATAGATTATCGGCAGATAAGAAAGCGGATATCCTGATGTTTTTGAAAGGACTTCCTATATATCGGAATATCACTATTAAAGATAAGAGTTATTTCCTTACTCATTCTGGATATCATGCGGATTTTGAGATTATTGATCCAAAGACTGGACTGGTTGATATTCAGAAGTCTGTAGACAGTGCTGTAGCATGGGACCAGGAACAATATTTGTTTTCCGATGATATTCATTATATTCCTCAAAAGATCAAGTTTGATAAAAGAATCATAGTCGGACATTATGCAACACTCTTTCTTACTGAATATGGACAAGCTAATATCTATTATGGAGAAAGATACATAGATATTGATACCGGTAATGAGCGAAGAAATAGAGGCGGAAGGTTAGCATGTCTTAGATTGAACGACGGGAAGGAGTATTATGTGTGACATTATAATTATCTGATGAGAGGGTTGTAGATATGGGGAAAATAATTTTGACGTCACAGGGGCTTTGTACGCAAATGGGAGATAGACTGATACATAGAGCTATTTCAGATATGGGAGACAGAGAAAACAAAAAGATTTTGCTTGTGGACATAAAGAAATATAGAATTACTGAGAAACTAAAAGATGTATGTATATCAATGGGGTTTGAAAAAAGTAACATATTTGTGACTTCAGAGGCTGAAGCAGGAGATTTTCCGGATTTTTTCGAGTATTACTATGTTACAGCAGGAAATACATTTGAAATTTTAAAGGAGATAAGGATTAAAAAACTTGCAGGTTTAATAAAAAGAAGTATGTTAGAAAACAATGCAACTTATATTGGCAGCAGCGCTGGTGCAATGCTTGCCGGAATCGATGTTTGCCTGGCATTGGATTTTGACAGAGATACGGAGGATCTTGATGATTATAGGGCATTGTCCTTATTTAATGGGACAGTTATTCCTCATTATTCAAAAGCAGATCTCAGACGTTACATTAAAAATACAGATTCTGATGTTCTTGCAGGATATGACAAAATATATTCAGTGAATGATAATGAAGCTCTGATTGGTGAATTTGAAAAAAATAGAAATGTTGATTTTCAGAGATTTTCTATTACCAGATGATCTATTATTAAATAACTGTGGAACTGTTAAATGCAGCTCCACAGTTTATTGGCGAAAACGGCCGATTTTTTAAATACGGGTTTTGAGGTGGCTTTTTATCTTCGGAAATAGGCGAAAAATTGTATTGACACTGGTAGTGGGTCAGAGTAGAATAAAAAAACAGAAAAGAAAAATTTTTGTAAAGCTGTTTGTTTGATACAAGCAGCTTTTTTCAAAAGAAAAAGTGAACAATAACAAAAATACAGAATATCTGAAACACAGGTGAACCTATCAGGAGGAAAAAACAATGCCAGGATATCTGATCAAAGATACAACAAAAGAGGAACGTAAACAGATCGTGGAGGAATCTCTTGGAAATATTTCCGCGAACTGTGATGGCTGTATGGCGAGATTTGCGGATATGTATCAGGATTATATTGACGGAAAGAAAGAGATCCGTGAGATCAATATGGAGTTCAATGCCAGGTATGTCCGTGGAGATATGGATAAAGAGGAAAAACGAAGCTGCCCGATGTAGCGAACGGAGATTAACAGAAGCATGGATCAAAATGAAGTAAAATATGATAAGCTGCTGAAGATCAAAACCACCGGTCGTGACGATTCCAGATCGGATCAGTACTGTTATCCATACGAGCCAACGCCGTACGGGGTGTTGGAACGGCTGGCTTATTGTGGATATCTGGGGAAAAAGAATCATCTGATCGACTACGGATGTGGAAAAGGCAGAGTGGATTTTTTTCTGGCGTGGCAGGTCAGATGCCGGACCACAGGCGTGGAGTACGATGAACGTATGACAAAAGCCGCAGAAGAAAATAGGCAGCGGGCTGTTTCCGGGACAAAAACATCATTTATACTGGAGAATGCGGCCCTTTTTCAGGTGCCGGAGTCCGCAGACAGATTTTATTTTTTCAATCCCTTTTCTGTGGAAATACTGAGAAGCGTCATCGGCCGCATCCGGGAATCCTGGTACGAAAAAACAAGAGAAATGCTACTGTTTTTCTATTATCCATCTGACGAATATATTTCATATCTGATGACTGTAGAGGAACTGGAATTCCTGGACGAGATCGACTGCCAGGATCTTTTTGAAGGGAAAAATCAGAGAGAGAGGGTATTGGTATTTCAGATGGGAGAGGAGTAAAAACAACATGATAAAACTGATCGCAACAGACGTAGACGGAACTCTTGTAAAAGACGGGACCATGACTATCAATCCGGAATATATGACAGTGATCCGGAAGCTGACTGAGCTGGGAATTACCTTTGTGGTGTGTTCCGGGCGGCAGTATGACAGTGAGAGGAAGCTGTTTGAGCCGGTGAAGAATCTGGTGTATTTTGTGTCAGATGGCGGTACGGTAATCCGGAAGAATGATAAGATCCTGAAGGTACATACACTTCCGGATGAGGTTTGGAAACGCATGCATCATATGGTGAAAGAAAAAATGCTGGAATGTGACTGCTTTATTGCCACACCGGAGTGCTGCTATGCGGAGAATGAGAATGGAAGGATGTTCCGGTGGCTGCGGGATTCCTATGGCTATGATATGAGAAAAGTGGATGATCTTTCTTCTCTTCAGGGAAAAAAGGTGCTGAAATTCTCTGTCTATCACCAGGAACGGTGCGAGGAGCTTTGTGCACCGTATTTTACACCGGCATGGAGGGATAAGGTAACGCTGGCGGCTGCCGGAAAAGAATGGATGGACAGTACACCGCCGGAGGGCGAAAAAAGTACAGCTGTCGAATTTATCCAGAAACAGTTAGGAATTTCTCCGGAGGAAACCTGTACATTTGGAGATAACCTCAACGATATCGCCATGCTTCAGAAAGCGGGAAGGAGCTATGCGGTAGCCAATGCCAGAGCGGAAGTGCAGGCAGCAGCCAGGGAAGTATGTCCGTCATACAGTGAAGATGGAGTCTTACAGATCCTGAAAGGGATTGTTTCTGAAAGCAGAAAATAATAAAGATATATAAAATATGTGCTTTCGGTAAAGAAAAGTCACCGGCCAGGGGTTGACTTTTAAAAACAATTCTGTTAAATTGAAAAAAATTGAAAATTTTAATTCCATGAGGGAGTAGTTCGCACGTAAGTGTGATTTGTCAACAGACCCGGTTTTTTCTGAAAAACCTGGCAAATCTTAAAGAATGAGACTCATGTATGCTTTGTTATATTTTATTGCAGCAGGGCATACATGGGTCTTTTTTATGTAACAAAAGAATGTCGGAAAGAATTTTTTCAGCAGGGCGGGCGACAATGAATCTCCGGGTTATGGGAAATAAAAAAAGAAAGTGAGAAGAAAAATGGAAAATCTGGTAAACAGTTCACCGCTGATCCTTGTGTTAGTTTTTCTTGTGATCGGCTTTGTGTTCCTGATGAAGGGTGCGGATTTCTTTGTAGAAGGAAGCTCCAGTATCGCAAAAAGGCTGAAGGTGCCGCCGATCATTATCGGTCTTACTATTGTGGCAATGGGAACATCATTGCCGGAAACTGCAGTCAGCGTTACAGCGTCACTGGTCAATAACAATGAGCTTGCGGTCAGCAATGTGGTAGGCTCCAATATTTTTAACCTGATGGTGGTTGTTGGAGTCTGTTCCATCCTGACACCGATCCTGGTACAGAAGGAAACCATCCGGAGGGATATTCCGTTTTCCATGATCTGTGCGCTCCTTCTTCTGGGGCTGGGGATCCTGGCAGCAGGAGATACGATCGGAATGAGACTTGGTCATCTGGATGGAATGATCCTGCTGGGATTTTTTGCAGGCTATATTGTGGTAATGATCCAAAGTGCCATGAAGGCCAGAGCAGCAGGAAAAAATGTGGACATGGAAGGAATGGAAGAGCTGGAAGAAGAAATCGGCATCCTTTCCTGGCCGAAGAGCATCCTCTTTATTGTGGGAGGCGCACTTGCCATTGCCTTTGGCGGAGATCTTACGGTGGATGCTGCCAGCCGCATTGCCATTGATCTTGGAATGAGCCAGACACTGGTGGGACTGACCATTGTTTCTATCGGAACTTCCCTTCCGGAGCTGGTGACTTCCGTGGTTGCAGCCAGAAAGAACGAAGTGGATATGGCTGTGGGAAATGCGGTAGGCTCCAATATTTTCAATATCCTGATGGTTCTCGGAGTTGCATCTGCCATCAATCCGGTGGCACTGATCCGGGAAAATATTATTGATATTGTCATACTTATCGTGTTCTCGCTGATCGTGTGGATCTATGCGGCCACAAAGCAGAGGATCAGCCGGAAAGAGGGAATTTCCATGGTGTGTATGTACCTGATCTATGCGGGGTATATTATCTGGAGATAGCTGCTGTGGGCATGCAGCTGGTCCGACGTGGACAATAGTATCGTATAGGGTTTATATCAATGCAATTTATAAGAAAAGCTCCAACCGTATCAATATCGGGATACAGTTGGAGCTTTTCTGCAATTATGCTCATTTGCACTCAGAAGAGAAAGCTTTTTTTGAGGATTCTTCTGAAGCGTTCTTCTGATGCGGGGTCATATCATCACTGTCCGTCATCAGATATTTCCGGACGGCAAAAAGAATGGCGATACCGATGATCCCGATCAGTGTCTGTACAGGATCGAGATGTTCCACGACCATCTGCCTTGCTGTTGCAAAAAGCAGGACCTCCACAACAGTCTGGGCGGAATGTCGGCAGAGCATTTTTACAAACTCCACACCGACTACAAGGGACAGTGCCTGTGACAGGAAACTGGTAAAAAAGCTGGTGTCCATATCCATGATGGAGGTACCGGCAGTTGTAAGGATCAGACGCAGTCCGGACAGTGCGATCACGATAATGATTACGATGGATAATGCGATCTCTGTGTAACGGGCTGTGTTGTAGATCAGTTCGTTAAAATGTTTGCGGATATTGTGGTTAACGGCGGTTCTGTCTTTCATGGGAAGTTATCCTTTCTTTTTCGCAGAAGCGGGATGATCGATAAAACGGGTTGCAAAATAGCCGAATACGCAGGTGATGACAACCATACATGGCAAAAACAGCCAGAAGCGCTGCTGGCTCATGGTGTTGAACCATGGAGCATTGGCCTGCAGGATCATAATGATGGGCATATGCCACAGATAGATCCCGTACTGGTTCCGGGCCACGAAATACAGTGGATGCAGAAACCTGAAATCCATTTCCGGCAGGAGGGAGAATCCCACTAGTAGTATACTGAGCAGGACCGCCAGGATGGAATGGGCCGGATAACCGGCGGGAGTGGTGCCATAAAGCCCGTGACTGTGATAATAAAAGATCCATACCAGGATCAGTGCGGTGCTTGCAATAGAAACCGTAAGTCCAGGCTTCAGCCGGTAATCCTGCATACGATCTCCGGTCTGCTTCCAGAAAGCGGCAGCAGCCATTCCCAGCACGAAATTATCCAGCGCAGAGAATACCTGACGCTCGTATACAAAATATACAGAGTTATCTGAAATCCCGGAATTGTGGAGATAACGGACGACTGCGAACCGACAGATAACAGTGAAAACAATGGACACAATAGAAGCTACGAGCCAGTTTTTCCGGACTGCTTTATAAAGGAACGGGGCGATCAGATAAAACTGAAAGATCACGCCCATCGTCCACAGCGCACCATTGATGGAACCATGTGTCACCGGGGAAAAGTTCTCCGTAAAAGTATAATACGCCAGGATATGCCGAAGTCCCTCATTGCTGAACATCTGCGTGGACATAAAGATCAGAAGGACCGTGATACATACATAATACTGGGGCATAATGCGGATGCAGCGCTTTTTCATAAAAGCCCGCCAGCCGGGGAGACAGCCTCGCGCCTCCGAAGAAGAAAGGGAAAGATAAATTCCATATCCGCTTAACAGGAAAAACAGTGTAACTCCTACTTCACCTCCAAGAGTCAGAAATGTGTGGATGGCTGTATGCGACTGCCATGGCTGCCCGGACAGAACGTAGCAGTGATACAGCATAATGTAGAGAATCGCCCCCGCACGGAGCAGATCGATATTTTTGATACGCTTCATAAATAAATCCTTTCCTGAAAAAAATAAGTCTGCCCCATGACTGAAACAGGCAGACAGAGATAGGTTCAGTATAGCATGAACGAGGGAGATTGGAAAGCTGTCGGAGGGAAAATTTACTATTGCAAAAACGAACACAAGTTTGTATAATGGAAAATATAAGAAACGAACATATATTCGAAAAAAGAGGAGCGTGAGAAGTGGTGGACATCGAAGAAAGAACACCCGACAGAAAAGCAATACGAGTACATTGCCCGAGTTGCTCCAACAGCAGATTGTTCGATTTGACAGGTGACTGTTCCGGAATCCTCCGGATCAAATGTCCCAGATGCAGAAAAGAGGTGGAGATACAGCTGGCACATTGCAATGAACAGCAATACAGAAGGCAGATCTTTTATTACAGAACACATAAGAGATAAGAAAACCACATAAAAACTGAGTGAGAAGCCGGCCGGCAACTGTAGATTGCGTAAGAGCCAGACTCAAAGCCAGGAAATACTTCCCTGATTTTAATATCAGGGGTGTTTTCCTGGCTTTTTTCTTTATAAGGGGGAAAAGAAAATGAAGAATGAAGAGCAGAAATTATATCAGATCGGAGAATATGTCCGTATATGTCGGAAAAAAGGCGGGTACAGTCAGGAAGAACTGGCGGAAGGCGTAGATGTATCCAAGATGACGATCTCCAGAATCGAAAATGGAGAAAATGCCATGAGTATCCTGCTGTTTTTTCAGATCGTCAGTTTTCTGGATATTTCGGAAGAAGAAGTTATCAGACTGTTCAGAAACTGTGATAAAGAGTGCAGGGAAGCACAGGGATGGAGATAAAAATATTCGATTCTACATATATGTTACGAAAAATAACATATATGTAATTTAAAAACAAACAGATGTTCGATATTATATAAAGCGTAAAACATATGTTTTTGACTACAGAGCGTAAAGTGAAGGCCAGCTTTACCGGAGATGAAAGAAGGTGGCAAACAAATGAAGATCAAACGAAAAATCAGATTTCCAAGAGATGTACTGATCCGGATGACAGTGCTTATGATCGCACTGACGAATCAGATTCTGGAACTGACAGGCAGAAATCCACTCCCATTTTCAGAAGAAGAGTGGTATCAGATCCTGAGTGGAATAGTAACAGTTATGACTGCTTTATGGATCTGGTTCAAAAATGAAAAGAAAGAAGGAAAGAAATAATGGAAGATAAGAAAAGACGGGAAATAAAAGAAGAAAGAACAGCAGCATCCAAACTGTTTGAGAATGAGGATCATTCTTTTACGAAAGAAATCTATCTGGATGATATCCATTATCAGGACGATGAGGGAATCTGGCAGGAAATGGATGATACCCTGACAGAGGAACTGGATGAAGGAACAGAAGCAGATCAGGAAGAAAATGTAGCAGAAGAATACGCAGACAGAGAGACGGCAGAGAAGGATTTTGCCAACAGGAAAGGCAAATGGAAAGCTGTATTTCGTAAACATTCCAGAAAGCAGGGAACAGTATCTGTTACCAAAGATGCATATAAGATCAGCTGGGCACTGGAAAATACAGAAAAGGTAAAGGCGGAAGAAACCGGAACGAATACAGTTCTTTATCCGGATATCCTTCCGGGAACAGACAGTCGTTTCTATGTAAGAGGAAAGAACATAAAAGAAGATATCATCCTGAAAACACCGGAAGCAATCGGCTCTTTTACATGGCTCTATCATACCAAAAAACTTCGTCCGGTAGCAGGAAATTCCTGCGTAAGATTTGTAAATAATGCAGAGGAAGAGGTTTTTGCTGTTGCGGCGCCGTTTATGACAGATTTCGCAGGAAAAAGATCAGAAAATATCGGAATCGAACTTCTGGATGAAGGAAAAAAAGACCGTTGTGCGATCCGGATCACACCGGATGAAGAATGGCTGAAAGATCCGGAAAGAGTTTATCCGGTTATTGTCGATCCGGTTACGACAACGTCAAAGAGTAGAGATGAGATTAATGACGCACATGTAGATTCACAGTATGCAAAAGATAATTTTCGTGAAAGCATTATTTTGAAAACCAGAGGAGGAGATGTTATTCAGAGAAGTTATCTGAAATTTAAATTACCGATTATTAAAACAGGAGATATGGTAGTTAGCGCTCGTTTGGTAATGGTGTCTCTTGCGGAAGATAAAAAAGAAAGAACGCTTCAGGTTCATCGTGTGCTTCAGGACTGGGATTCTGCCGATATTACATGGTTTAATAAACCTATGTATTCGGAAACAGTTGAAGATATATGTAAGTTTACCGGAGATGAACAGAAATATATCAGCCTTGATATCACACGGCTTGTGAAAGACTGGTATCAGAATGGGTATAATTATGGTGTGTTGCTCAGAGACTGCTCTGAACTCTCAGGATATACAGAGTATCTTTCGTCAGATTGTCACAGCGATTATAAAGATATGCGTCCGAGAATCGACATTTCCTACGTAAACTACTCCGGCCTTGAGGACTACTGGACATATCACAGCCAGGAAGCAGGACGTGCAGGCACCGTGTACGTGAATGACTACAACGGAAATGTGATCATGCAGCATAATACAATGGAAACAGGCGGCTCACTGATGCCGATGGGGCTGACACAGGTATACAACAGCAATGATAAAGACATCGATATCGGTTACGGATATGGAGTCCGTCTGAATTATCATCAGACGATCCGGAAAGTCACTATTGCAGGAACGGAGTATTATAAACATACAGATGGAGATGGTACAGTCCACTATTTTGTATATGACAGTACAAAAAAGAAATGGAAAGAGGAAACCGGCCTGGATCTGGAACTGATACTGAAAACCGGAGATTCCGATATTGCCTATGTGATCAAAGATAAAGAAGAAAACTGCCTGAACTTCATGACAGCAGGATATTTACGATCTATTTCAGACCGACATGGAAATACACTTAGCCTGAAATATACCAACCTGCGTATTGCATCCATCGCAGACGGTGCAGGCCGTATGACAACACTGACTTATGATACGGACAGTGCAGGAAAAGCAAATCATCTGATAAAGGTAACAGGACCAGATCAGAAAAGCAAGACGTTTGCATATACCAACGGATGTCTTACATCAATCACAGATATTGATAATTCCAAGACCACATATACCTATACAACAACCCGTCTGCTCCAGAAGATCCGTAATGTTGATGAAAGTGAAGTGCATTACGACTATTACAGCCAGAATCCTTACAGAGTAAAAAAGATAACTGAGTACGGAAGAGGAAGTAAAGAAGGAAACAGCCTGCGGCTTACCTATGGATACAACAGCACAAAATTTACAGATCGAAAAAACAGAAGTGAGATCTTACGATTTGACAATTCAGGAAACCTTCTGCATGTGCATGATGGATTTGGCCATGCGGCAAGTGCAAGATACAGCAAGGATAAAAATTACACCAACCGTCTGCAGAATGAAACAAAACTTCAGTCAAATATCATCCAGCTGCTGAAGGATCCGATCATTCAGGCAAAGACACTTGGCTGGAAATCCTATGTATCCGATGAAAAAAATATCAAAGCATCGGTCAATACCGACAGTCAGAATGTAAAAACAGGGACAAGATCCCTTCAGCTTACCAGCGAGGTAAGTAATCAGTTCTGCAGCTGGTATCAGGAAGTTTCGCTGAGAAAAGGTGCGACCTATACATTCTCCATGTATATGAAAGCTGTCATAAGTGAGATTGGAGAAAATGGAAGATGTTTTGCACGAGTTGAGTATCATGATAAAGATGGAAAAAATGTCTATGCGGTAAGTGAAGGAATCAAAAAAAGTACCGGTGGGTTTATACGTCAGAAGGCAACATTCAAGGTACCGGAAGATGCGGCCGATACAAAAGTAAGAGTATTTTTATACATGTATCGGGTAAAAGGAACAGTTTATGGAGACATGGCACAGCTGGAGTGCGGAACAACTGCAAACCGCTGCAATCTGATAGATAATGGAGATTTTTACTTTGGGAGTACGCAGGGCTTTACCGGCTCGGGAACCACGCTTGCAGATGAACTGACAACAGTGGGAACCAGCGTATATGTTCCTGTCAGATATGCAATGATGGTGATCACAGATTTTGCGGATGTTTATACAACACCAAAAGTGTCTGCAGAAACAAAGATCACAAGTATCTTCAAGAATGAATGTGTGGTGGCAAATGCATTTCTGAAAGATTCCAGTGGAAATCTCTGGTACTATGTGAAAACAAGAAACGGGCAGAAAGGATATGTCAGATCAGAGTCTCTGTGTATTTATATGCCGGGAGGAAGCGCCAGCAATTCCGCATGTACTGCAGTTGAGAATGCCATTCTCCGCTCCGCCCCATCTGCATCAGCTATACCGGTACAGGAAGGGATTGAAAAAAATACCTGTCTGGCATTACGCTCATCTGTAAAAGATTCCAGTGGAAACAAGTGGTATGAAGCAGGACTGGATATTGACGGAAAAAGATATTATGGCTATATTTCCGCAGATTCTGTAGTAAGACTGGCAACAAACACGCCGTATGGTTACACATATGCACCGGTGAACTGCTATACGACTCCATCTACAGTCAGTGGGCTGGTAACACTTCCCAAAGATAAAAGAATCCGTATACGGGGAACAGTTACAAAGAATAACGGAGAAGTATGGTATGCGTTTATGCCTGAAAATACAGAAGAAAAAAAGTTTGCTTATATCCTAAATACAGCTCTTACGATATCCAAAGCTCCGGTAACAGACCGTAAAGCAACGGCCAAAGTAAATGAAAGGGTTCCGGGACTTGACAATCATATTTTCAAATTTGTTGGAGATTATGAAAGTGAAAAACGTCTGGTCAAAAAACTGGATCTCACAGGAAAAAAAGGCGATACCTACATGGTGAATGCCTGGGGATTCGGAACAACACTTCCGGAATCTTCTGTGGATAAAGGTCGCAGGTTTGGTGTGGAAGTTGTATTTATATCTGCAGATGGAAAGACAAAAGATACACACTACAGTAATTTCAGTCCGGATATTCTGGACTGGCAGTTCCTGAGTGATGTGTACGTGGCAAAAAATGATTATGCAAGTATTCAGGTAGCGTATACATACTGCCATAATGCCAATCATGCGTTTGTAGATGGCATTGCGTTATTCCGGGAGGAGTTCGGACAGACATATACTTATGATGCAGAAAATAATCTCATTTCTGTTACAGATGCTCAGAAGAATCGGCAGAAATTTGAGTACAATGCGACTGGTGATGTAACCGGGATCACAGACCCAAAAGGAAATAATTTTAAGTATGAGTATGATGCAAAACGTCGTCTGCGAACCGCAACTTCTGCCGAAAGAGTCAGATACCGTCTGAAATATGACACAAAAGGAAACATTGTGGAAAGTGGCTGTATTGCTGCGTCAGATACCACAGAGACAAAGGGCACCTGGGTGGCTCGTAAATTCACAGAGAAGAAAAATCATGTAGCAGGCGTTACGGATACAGAGGGAAATACCGTATCCTATGAGTGGGATGAAACTACAGATCTGCTGAAATCACTTACAGATGGAAGAGGAAATAAGATTTCCTACAGATACGATGCCGCACAGCGTCTCAGTGCAGTAAGCCAGAAAGTAACAATTGGAAATGCACAGAAAACAGTGACCAATGCGTATACCTACAAAAATGACAGACTTGCGTCCATCAGCCATAATGGATTTGCCTACGGATTTACCTATGATGCATTTGGAAATATGCTGCGAGCTTCTATTGATAAAAAAGAAACGGATGCAGAATATTCTCATGAACTTGTCAGATATGAATATGAAGAGAAAAACGGAAATCTTGCAAAGACCATTTACAGCAATGGAGATTATATCCGCTACGAGTATGACAGTATGGATCGTATCCAGATGAGCTATTATCACAGTGCCAGTGCGTCCGCAGAAAAGAGAATGAATCATTATGTGTATGACCGAAGCGGAAATCTTGCAAAAGTACAGGCATATCTGGCTGGAAAAACCTATGATCTGGAATATGATTTTCTGGACAGGCTGATGCGTGTTACAGATGAATCCGGACAGAGATACCAGTATTTCTATGATGCAAATAATAACATGACAGAGCTTCGCGTATATTCTGATGAATATGGAACAAAAACAAATTACAGCTATGATAAAGACAGCAGAGAAACAAAAACAAAGATCATGAGCGGAAAAGAGAGAACCGTTACTTATGATTCCTGTGGAAGAGTTGCAAAAACAGAGTGGAATACCACAAATCCTTTAACTCTGACATATGGATATTATTCTCCGGATAAACAGGTCGGTACACTTCCAAGAAAAATAACGGTAGGTTCCAGAACCCTGAGTTATACTTATGATGCAAACGGAAATATCACGGCGATCACAGATACAAAAGGTTCCAGCACAGTAAAAGAATCCTATGTATACGATGAGCTGAACCGTTTGATCCGGGAAAACAGCCAGACGCAGAAGAAGACATTCACCTATGAGTATGATCTGGGTGGAAATCTTGTAAAAGTATGTGAGTATCCATATACAACAGGAACGCTTCCAACAAAACCATCTGCAACAGAAACCGGAACCTTCGGACAGGTATGGCGGGATAAACTGATGAAGTGGAATGGCGTAGTCATGCAGTATGATTCAATTGGAAATATGACCAAAAAAGGAAATACTACATTTACCTGGACACAGGGAAGAAAGCTGGAGTCTGTCAATAACGGGAAAAAGATCCGATACTATTATGACCATGCCGGAAATCGAGTAAAGAAAACCGTTGACAATGTAACAACCGAATACTGCATGGCAGGAGATCTTCTGGTAACAGAAAAAGGTGAGGGACGCCGAATCTGGTATTACTATGATTCCGCAGCAAATCCTGTTTCAATGCGAGTGTCAGGAAAAGACTATTTTTACGTAAGAAATCTCCAGAATGATGTCATTGCACTGATTGACGACACCGGAGAGACTGTAGTAGAATACAAGTATAACAGCTGGGGAAAAATCCTGAGCATCACCGGCAGCAAAGCCGGCACTATTGGAAAAATCAACCCGTTCCGCTACAGAGGCTACTACTACGATGAAGAAACCGGAATGTACTATCTGAAGAACCGGTATTATGATCCGGAGATCCGGAGATTTATCAGTGCGGATAACTTTAAAAGTGAAAAAGCATCTATGGAGACATTACATAATCGAAATTTATTTGCCTACTGTGACGATAATCCACTGGTACGTGCAGATCAGGATGGAAATGCATGGATGGTTGCAGCAGCAAGTTTTGTCGCTGGAATGGGACTTTCAGTTGGATGTCAGATGATTTTTGAGGGGAAAAATCTGTCAGAGATAAACTGGATCACTGCCGCTTCCGCAGGACTTGGAACCGCTATGGGATTTTTGGGAATTGGTGGTTCGACAACAGGTGCAGTTGTAAGTGGTGTTACTTCGTTTGCAAGTGATTATTATGAAAATAGAGATTTTACAAGCGCGGTTATAAATGGTGCGGTAAGTGCGGGAATATCATTAATTTGGAGTGCTGTAGATAATATTATAGTACCAAAGCAAAATCAAAAAGGATATTTGAAATATATGAGAAAAGATTACCATGACGCAAATCGAAGAATTTCAAATATGAACCTTTCATTCGCAGAGGCATTACCGCTACGAAGGGCAGTTAATGAAGAAAAAAATGAAAAAATGAGGCAATTAACAGGAAAGCAAATAATTTCTTATTCTAGAAATTATTGGAGTAATAGGAAGGTTAATTCTAATATTGTAATACGAAAGTATGGGAGAGTTATTGGCGGGGGAGGTGAGTATACTCCAGGAAAAGGAATGCGGTATATGAAGTGTTATGAGTATTTAGGAAAGTTATATTGGCTTTACGTATAATTTTGGCATATAAAATATATGAGAAACGTATTGGTGGGAAAGGTATTCTCACCAATACAAAACGGTATGTATTTAATAATTAGGGGGGATTAGAATAGACCGAAGGAAAAGAAAAAAGATACCTGAAAAAATTTTATTATTTTGTATTTTATTCTTGTCATATCGTTGGATTTTTGAAGATGATGGATTCACATTTGGAATAGCCGGTTTGGGATATTTGGCATTGACTGGATGGGTATTCAGATGTGGCGAAACACCGGATCAGGATATTTCTTCGGAAAGTGTAGATGAAAATCCTCTATATGTTTATGGGATGATGAGAAAAAATCGAAAATGGCTTTCCGGAATCAGAGGGTGTTTTCTGTTTCAAATGTTGCTTTTGACAGATGTTTTTTTTGCAGCAGTATATTCCTGTTGGAAATGTTGGACGAATAGCAGTGGGAATGATGCGATTGAAAAAGCGTTATTATCACTGCATATTTTAATGATAGCGGGGTATGTTGAATTTCTGAAGCATAGTGCTAGGATTCATGCAAGAAGCTACAGGTATATAGAGAATAAAAAAGAAATCTGGATGCCATTCAGTTTTATTTGTTACAAATATGAGAAGTTAATAGATATCAAAATAACTTTTCCAGAAGAGGTCGAAGAACGAAACGTTGTATTTGGAAAAGGGCTTTTACATAACCAGTACCAAAAAAAGTCAGAATATGAACTGGACGAAAAAGGAAAGGTAAGTTTTTTCAAGAAAAATAGAAGTAATCAGGTGAATATCTGGGCGCTTATAGATATTACAGATATGGATAGAAATGATGTTTTGTTGTTAAATGATAAAT
>NZ_RCXU01000042.1:0-18988 GCF_004167315.1 Blautia sp. aa_0143 | reverse complement strand
ACACGCTGTCCGTGTGGACAGCGCAGGGGAAGTCCATCTCAGAGTTCCGAAGTCCGAGGGCTTCCCTGCCCCCCCCCCACCCTCTTGGGCACGGAACAAGCGCTACATCTTCGATATATAATGCGACTGACTTTTATTATGGAATCTTATGCCAAGCTGATTACTGTCTGAGCCGATATTATTCCGGAACGTTGTGCCGAGCTGATTCTTAGATACAACATTCCTCCTGAACAATTTCTGTATGACACTCTACTGCCATGCATCATTGAATACTATCTCGAACTGTTCACTTTCCGCAACCGGCCTGTGTGCACAGCCGAGGAGCTGGCATATGGGCGGGGCGCTCTGCAGGAGGTGTGACAACTACTTAGGCTCTGGAAGGTGGCGTTGTTTTTCAAAAGTTCGCTGTCTGAGCGCAGCGAGTTCGGACTTTTGGAAAACGCTTTTAGCCACCTTTCAGAGTCTTAGTAGTTTCCACCGACGAAGCCTGTCCCGCCCATATGCCAGCTCCTCGGCGTCCGTCAAACCACGAAATCCCGCAACACCCAAAGAAAAGAGGCCACACATGCAGCCTCTTACACACATAACTATAGAAACTATAAGTAACCCAACATCAGATCATCCAGAAATTATCCGTGCAGACAATCCTCCTGTAAGTCTCAAACTTAAACCACTTATTATGAAACTCCGACTTATTATCAGCAGCCTCAAACTCCCTCAAAAACATCTGATAATCATCATTACTGCGAATCTCCAGAGCAAAACCTCTCTCATCCACAACAGGAAGCCCCATAAACACATACTCATCCAGCGGAATAATATCCTGCACCCTCTTATCACGGATCAGAACAGCCGCGCTATCCTCCAGAGACACAATATCAAAATAGCCCGGATACTCAAAGCTGTCACCCTCAACAGGCACCACATCCCCTACATGATAAGTCTTAACCTCTTTATCCGCCTTGGAAAGCAGCGCATTCTCAAGGTTAAAATAAAACTCCTCAAAAACATAACCGCCAACCTTCACATCATCCTTCTGGAAATAAGGCTTCTCCCCCTCAGTATCAACCGATTCCACAACACCACATGCAGAAGTCATATGACTCACACGGTCGATCAGGATCAGCTCACCAAGAGTCTTATTCCTCTTAAACTCATCCAGCACAACCTTATCAGAAAGACCGATTTTGCAAAGAGCGATCTCATTCTTCTCGATCGTATCCGCATGCAGATGCTCCCCGGTATTTACATCCGTCTTAAACTCAATACTCTTAACCACACCTGCGATCTTCTTGGTACCAAGCTTCACAAGATACTCCTTGCCCACTTCAAGCCTGGAATCATCCATCCAGAGAAGAGTAGCCTCGAAACCTTTAGCCACCGGAATCTCATTATTATTGGTAAGAACACAACCACGGCTGACATCCACTTCTTTATCCAGCTGAATCGTAACAGCCTGACCGGCAACAGCCTCTTCACGATCGTCACTGCCCACCAGGATCGTCTTAACAGCCGCTGTCTCGTTGCTTGGGAGCGTTGTGATGATATCGCCTACATGAACCCAGCCACTCTCGATCTGGCCCTGGAAACCGCGAAATTCATGGTTTGGACGGGAAACACGCTGAACAGGCAGATAAAACTCGCTGACATTCTCAGCCTCGGAAACATCCACAGTCTCAAGATGATCCAGAAGAGCTTTGCCCGTATACCACGGCATATTCGGAGACTTCTTCGTTACGTTATCACCCTCTGTAGCACTGACAGGAATGATCACAACATCCTGAAGACCCAGAGTCTCAGAAAGCTCATTGATATCCTTTACGATCTCATTAAAACGACTCTCACTGTAATCAACAAGATCCATTTTGTTAACAGCAAATACAAAATGATGGATACCCATCAGAGCGCAGATACGTGCATGACGCCTTGTCTGGACCAGAACCCCCTGCTTCGCATCCACAAGAATAATGGAAAGCTGAGCAAAGGAAGCTCCAACCGCCATGTTCCTTGTATACTCCTCATGTCCGGGAGTATCCGCAACAATAAAGCTTCTTTTATCGGTTGTAAAATAACGATACGCAACATCAATGGTGATTCCCTGCTCACGTTCTGCCATCAGGCCATCCAGAAGAAGAGAATAATCAATGGCACCACCTCTGGAACCTACCTTGCTGTCCAGAAGAAGGGCTTTTTCCTGGTCCGCATATAAAAGCTTGGAATCATAAAGAATATGACCGATAAGTGTAGATTTTCCATCATCTACACTTCCGCAAGTGATAAATTTCAGTAATCCGCTCATCCTAGAAGTACCCCTCTCTCTTTCTTTTTTCCATACTTGCAGCTCCGCCGTCGGAATCAATAACACGTGTGGTTCTCTCAGATTCCACAGAGCTTAAGGTCTCGTCAATGATCTCGTCCAGTGTCTCCGCGTCAGACTCGATACCACCTGTCAGAGGATAGCATCCGAGAGTACGGAAACGGACCTTTTTCATCTGCGGCTCCTCACCCGGGTTCAGGCGCATTCTGTCGTCATCCACCATGATAATGTTGCCGTCTCTGTATACAACCGGACGCTCTTTTGCAAAATAAAGAGGAACGATCGGGATATTTTCTCTCTTAATGTACTGCCAGATATCCGTCTCAGTCCAGTTGGAAATCGGGAAAACACGGATGCTTTCGCCTTTATTGATCTCCGTATTATAAAGCTTCCACATCTCCGGACGCTGGTTCTTCGGATCCCAGGCCTGCTCTGCATTACGGAAGGAGAAGATACGCTCTTTTGCACGGCTTTTCTCCTCGTCACGACGACCGCCGCCAAAAGCAGCTGTGAAACCATATTTCTTAAGAGCCTGCTTCAGTGCTTGCGTTTTCATGATATCTGTGTATGCGGAGCCGCTGTCAAAAGGATTGATACCCTGCTTCACACCATCCTGATTAATGTACTCAAGCATTTCGATTCCCAGATCCTTCGCGGTTTTGTCACGAAACTCGATCATCTCTTTAAATTTCCATGTTGTATTTACGTGAAGAAACGGAAATGGCGGTTTCTCCGGATAAAAAGCCTTCATTGCAAGATGAAGCATTACAGAACTGTCTTTTCCTATAGAATAAAGCATTACCGGCTTCTCGCACTCTGCTGCAACTTCACGGATGATATAAATTGCCTCTGCTTCCAGCTCATCCAAATGTGATAATCCACTCATATCTGATCTCATCCTCCTGTTCCGGCCGCCAGAACCGGCAGCACTTATCTTCTGGTCTAATATTTATTCGAATTCCGTCGATCCACATCGATCACGGATGTAGAACCGTCCGTTTTTGTAATGATCCAATGAAGGATATCTCCTTCGCTTTTTACATTCATGATACTTCCGTTCCCGCCGATATCCGCACCAAGGAAAAAGTCGATGGCACCGGCTTTACATTCCTTTACACAGGAAACACAACCCCAGCAGTTTTTCGGATATTTCATCACGGCTTTTTTGTCTTCCATGACGATCAGGGTTCCCGGACATACTTCACTGCATTTTCTGCAGCCAACACATTTTTTCTGATCAATTCGTATGCTCATATGTGTCCTCCTTTACAATGTCGCGAAAAATCATCCTGATCTCGCCGTTTTCCAGTTTCGAATTTACATATTTATAAAATTTCTCATCTGTTTCCGGATGATCCAGATTTTCGTTAAAAGAATGCCATCTGGTCTCTTTGCGGTTTTTCAGATGAGCGATCAGTGAACGGCACACAATGAGACGCTCACGAAGTTCGTATGCAAACATCAGCTCATGCATATCTGCTGCCGCTGTTTTTTCGGCAAGAGCCTGAAGCTGAAGGATTTTTTCATCTGCAAGAGCAAGCTGCTTCTCATTAAACTGATAATTAGAAGCAATTCCTCCCGCATATTCATCCATGACTTTCTGCATAGCCTCTTCCAGTTCTTCCACGGAAAATGCCTGTGCGTCTTCATTTCGGAACTTTTCGTACTGAGAAAGAATTTCCCCTTCCTGAACCTTAATCTCTGTCTCAGTCTGAATATCTGCTTCCTTCAGAGTTCCGGCCTTAAACTGTTTCACCATATCCAATGCTGCAAGCTTTCCTTCTGCAAGAGCTCCTGTTACATATTTCTGCGGACATCCACCTGCAACATCACCAGCTGCATAAAGACCTTTCACCGTAGTTTCACGGCCTGTATTTACCCAGTAGCCGCTGGCTGTATGACCGCCTACGATATACGGCTCTGTTCCCTGGATCTCCACATCCTGCTCGCTGGGGCTCTTTCCGCTTTCGATCCATTTCAGAGTCTGGCTCGGTGCCATGTTGAGATAAGCCTTCAAAAGATCTTCATCCTGTTCCTTCGTGATCCCTGTAGTCTTCAGGTAACACGGGCCGTGGCCAAGCTGATTTTCCCGGACTGTTCCATAAACTCTCTCGCTTGTGGTCAGTCCGTATTTTGTCTCATAGATCTCGCCAGCTGCATTGATCTGTTTTGCGCCGACACCCTGTGCGATGGTTCCCGTAGGAGCAATGGTATCCTTGCAGCGAAGTGCGATAAAACGCATCTCAAAGGACGTCATCTCCGCGCCTGCCAGGATTCCCATTGCGTATCCGGCACCTGTGTTAAATGGCGGATACCACATCTTATGTCTGGAAAATCCAGGATTGTTCGGTTTATAAAGTCCAGCCGCTCCGCCGGTTGCAACAAGAACTGCTTTTGCCCGGATAACGTAAGCGGTTTCTTCCATAATAGAAAAACCAACGGCTCCGTAAACCTGACCGTCTTTTACAAGAAGGTCTGTGATATTTACATAATTCAGAACATCTACATTCTCAGCTTCATGAACTGCATCCGCAAGAAGTGGTTTGAAATTCTCGCCGTTGATCTTGATGTTACGGTTTCCTCTGGCTACATAATCGCCATTTTCATCCTTCAGGATCACAAGTCCAAGTTTTTCCATTTTTGCGGTAACTTCGTTGAAGTTCTCCGCTGCTGTAAGAAGAAGGTCCTGTCTTACGATCCCGGCGGCATCCTTTGTTGCATAATCTACATAATCCTGCGGCTTGCGGCCTTTTACAATGTAGGCATTGATTGCATTAACACCTGCTGCCAGACAGCCGCTTCGTCTGATATTTGCTTTTTCTGCGATCAGTACCCTGCCGGCTTTCTGTTCTGAGAGAACCAGCGCCGCATAGCAGCCTGCGGTACCTCCGCCTATGATCAGCACATCTGTTGTAATTTCCTTTGTGTTTAATCTGTTTTTCATACTCATCACTCTGTTATCTGAAGCTCATGTACAGTTACATTTTTCTCTTTATCTACGCCAAAAGCCTTCAACACCGGATTTTCTGCATCCATAAGGGAGAGGATCAGATATTCTATGTTCGGGTCAAATGCAAGTCGTTTATCTTCTTCGGAAGGCCTTGACGGAGACTCCGGATGAGAATGAAAGTTTCCGATCATCTGATATCCGTTCTGACGGATATCCTTGATCGCGCTCAGCTGTTCCTTCGGGTCCATGGAAAAGTGTTCGTTGCTTTCATCGATATTTGTCAGCAGATACACCTTCTCGATGGTTTTTACATCGTCCTCAATGGTCCCGCCCAGAAGGCCGCAGGACTCATTGGGAAGTCCCTTTCTGCAGTGGTCTAATATTTTTTCGTAATCTTCTTTTTTTAATTTCAGCATTTCGTGGCCTCCAATGGGTTTCTATACTTATTTACAGTATCTGCACCAGCAGACACCTTTTCGTTTCTGTGATCAGTGTTTATTAATGCTTCAGCTCACACACAGCCTGCTCATAATCGATCAGTTCTGTGATCGTCGGATCATCGCCGCATACCGGGCAATGATGATTCTTCGGAAGCTTCACGGTACGGAATGTCATCTTCAGCGCATCGTAGGTAAGAAGTCTTCCTGTAAGAAGATCACCCTGTCCGATGATGTACTTGATGGCTTCCATTGCCTGAAGGCTTCCGATCACGCCGCCCATGGCTCCGATCACGCCAGCCTGCTTACAGGTCGGTACGGCGTCCTTTGGTGGCGGGCTCTGGAATGCACATCTGTAGCATGGTCCCTGTCCCGGGACGTAGGTCATCAGCTGTCCCTGGAAACGGATGATACCTGCATGTGAAAAAGGTTTCTCAGCCATTACACAGGCATCGTTGATCAGGAATTTTGCAGGGAAGTTGTCTGTTCCATCCAGAATGAAATCGTAATCTTTGATCAGATCCATGATATTGCTGGAATCCACAAACGTGTGATATGTATTTACGGTAACGTCCGGGTTGATGGCTCTCATGGTCTCAGCCGCAGACTCTACTTTCAGTTTGCCAACATCTGCAGTTGTGTGGATGACCTGTCTCTGAAGATTGGAAAGATCTACCTCATCTGCATCTACGATTCCGATGGTTCCCACACCTGCTGCTGCAAGGTAAAGGGCTGCCGGTGCTCCAAGTCCGCCGGCTCCGATGATAAGAACCTTGGCATTCAGAAGCTTTTTCTGGCCTTTTACTCCAACCTCTTTCAGGATGATGTGGCGGGAGTAACGCTCAAGCTGCTCATTTGTAAAAGCCATTATCTTGTGCCTCCTCCCATGTAGTACAGGAATTCAACAACGTCGCCGTCTTTTACAACTGTGTTCGGAACGTCTTCTTTGCTGATGAATTCATCGTTAATGGTTACGGTTACATACTCAGGACTTTCGATATCCTCTTTCTCAATAAGCTCTGTAAGCTTCAGTCCGTCTTCGTACTCTTTTTTATTTCCTGCAACTGTGATTGTCATTTCTCTGTTCTCCTATTCTTCAACTTTTCTTACGATCAGTGTATAAGTTCCGTCTTCATTATCTTCAAGTTTCAGGATCTGATGTCCTTCTTCTTTTACGCTTCTCGGTACATTCTGTACCGGCTCGCCATCGTTCATTTTGATCGCCAGGATCTGTCCGTCGTCCAGTTCCTCAAGTGCTACTTTTGCTTTTACAAAAGTTACCGGGCAAACTACATCGGTAATATCTACTGTATCATCAATCTTAATATCAGCCATTGTATGCTCCTTTCAAAACTTCCTGAAGTTTTTCAGCGCCTACCCGGTCGATGGTAAATTTAAAACGCTCTCCCGGATTTGCATGATCATCAAAAAACTGGATCGCTGCATCGGTCACTCTGAAAAGCTGCTCCTCAGAGGTGATCAGCGGAAGGAATTCCTGTCCCTTGCTGATGTGATTTCCAAACGTTCCGCCAAAGGAAACGATATATGCTTCGTTTACATCCCATGCATCCACCGGACAGGATTTCGCACATCTGCCGCAGTAGTTGCATTTCTCTGTGTCGATCACCAGCTTGTCCTCCTCAAAGGAGATGGCGTTTTCTCTGCAGGCCTTTTCGCAGACACCACAGTGGATACATGCGTCCTCTTTCCAGCTGACCTGAGCTGCTCCCTTGATTCCTACATCATTCTCCTCTGCCTTCAGACAGTTGTTCTGACATCCGGTAACACCGAATTTAAATTTATGAGGAAGCTCTCTTCCGAAATATCTTTCATTTAATTTCACTGCAATGTCATAGCTGTTGATATTTCCGCTTGGACAGACAGCGTTGCCCTGGCAGGCTGTAACTGTACGGACTCTCGGTCCGCAGACACCAGGCTTGCATCCGCCTTTTGCAAGATCATCCTTTACATCATCAATATCATCTAATTTAATGAACGGGATCTCAACTCCCTGTCTGGAAGTAAGATGTACATATCCGTCACCGTATTTCTCAGCTACCTCTGCGATCTTCTTAAGGTTTTCTGCGGTAAGTGTACCGCCTACACAGGCAAGACGAAGAGAAAAATTATTTTTCTGCTTCTGTCTCATGAAACCACCTTTTTTTAATGTAGCGTAATCTACTTTTGCCATAACGAACTCTCCATTTCTCTGCTGGTGCAGCTCTTAGATTTTATCGGTTATTTTCTATCGCTTGTTTGAAATCTTCTTTTAAATCTTCAATATCTTCAATTCCCACACTGATACGGATCAGATCCTCGAATACTCCGGACTGCAGCTTCTCTTCGTCGGAGATGTGTGCCGCGATGGTGGATTCCGGATGGATCACCAGGGTCTTCGTATCTCCGATATTGGAGATGATCAGCGGGATCTTCAATGAATTAATAATGGAAAAAGCCTTCTCCTTGCTTCCGGTTCTTACGGTTACGATAGCTCCGTAGCCATTCCTGAACTGCTTTTCCGCAATTTCGTGATAAGGGCTTTCTTCCAGTCCCGGATAATTTACTTCAATGTCACCACCCAGGCCCTGTAAAAATCTCGCAAGCTCCAGTGCATTGTCACACTGTCTCTGCATTCGAAGTCCCAGGGTTTCCAGTCCCAGGTTATTAAGGAAAGCATTCTGCGGAGCAAGACACGCGCCAGTGTTCCGGAAAAGTCCGTTTCTAAGCTTGGCGATGTATGCAAATGGTCCGAATTTCCGGTATGGAGCAAGTCCCGGATATCGGTAAGGGTCCCATTTCAGACCCTTACCACAGACAAGAATACCGCTGATGGCATCGCTGCTTCCATTGATATATTTGGAAGAGGAATGAACCACAATGTCAGCTCCAAGCTTCAGTGGCTGGATCAGATACGGGGTTGCCACCGTGTTGTCTACGATCAGCGGTACGTCATGCTTATGTGCCACTTCCGCAACTGCCTGGATATCGGTAACATCTAGCTTGGGGTTGCCAATGGTCTCCGCAAAAACAAGTCGCGTCTTCTCTGTGATCTCTGCCTCAAAAGCTTCCGGCTTATTCTCTTTCACATATTTTACAGAAATCCCGAAAGGCTTCAGATCATCGAACAATTCCACAGTTCCGCCATACAGTCCGCAGGCTGCCACAATCTCGTCTCCCGCCTGAAGAATGTTCAGAAACGCATTGGTCAGCGCTGCCATTCCGGAAGCACAGGCCACACTGCCGATCCCATCCTCCAGCATGGTCACTCTCTTCTCAAAGGACTCTACCGTAGGATTGTTGATCCTTGTATAGGAGAAGCCCATTTTTTTATTGTCAAAAATTTTCTCCAGGTCTTCCGCGCTGTCATGTCGGAATGCGCTGCTCTGATAGATTGGAACCTGTGTTGCACCCTGTGGATATTTCTCGTTGGTGCCGTGGAGCAGCCCTGTATTAAAGCCGTATTCGTTCATAGCCTCTTCCCTTTCTTTTGTTGACACTTATATTAACCTACTATTCATAGTATGTCAATAGGAAAACGGGATTAAATGTATTTTTTTGTGTACACAACTATACGACAGCATGATACAATTATAGCAGTTACGATAATCACAGCACCAAAAGAAAGATGCTCGCAGACATACAACAAACCCACATTAAGAACAGGAGGTGATCCTTATCAATATAAACCCAAAGCTCCGAAATATTTTTCACTCTTTATTCAGTCCCATCCTTGATTTCCGCGTTCGGCTGTTCAACATCCTCGCCTTGGGAGGTACTGTGATCAGCCTGATCATGGCCTTTCTCAGCCTCGGGACCGGTTCCTGGGGAAATGTACTGATCAATTTTGCGCTGGTTGCAATCTCCGGAGGGCTTTTTCTTTATTCCTATTACAGTGGAAAATATCAGCGCTGCTACCTGATCACCATTGTCGTGATCTTTCTGCTCGTTTTTCCGGTGATGTTTTTTACCAGCGGCGGTTATCGTGGTGGCATGCCGGCATTCTTTGTTTTTGCTATTATTTTTACCGTGCTGATGCTGGAAAAAAGACGCGCTCTGATCGTTTCCCTGCTGGAGATTCTCCTTTATATGGGACTGTGTCTGGTTGCATACCATTTCCCGAACACTGTAACTCCTTTTGCCACGGAAGCAGACCGGCTGGCAGATATCCTTCTGGCGTTTGTCTCTGTAAGTATTGTCTGCGGCAGTGTTCTCTATTTTCATCTGAAGGAATATAACCAGCAGCAGCTCCTTCTGGAGGAACAGAATCTGCGACTGCGCTCCCTTGATAATGCCAAGTCCACCTTCCTGACCACCGTTGCCCATGAGATTAAAAATCCTCTGAGTTCCATTTCCCTCCACGCGCGGGACACCTCCGAGCTCCTTGAGGAAGAGCCTCTGGATTTCTCTCTTATGCAGGAAAATCTCCGCACCATTGAACAGTCGGTAATGCGGATTGACCGGATCGTGCTGGATCTGATGGATACGGTTTCCATTGAGCAGGGACGGCTTGCCCTTTCCCTTGTCCCATCAGATCTGTCCGGTCTTTTGTATTCTGCAAAAAAAGACTACTGCAGTCATCCAAGCTCAAAGAACAATCAGCTGGTCCTTACGACACAATCCGGACTCCCGGAAATCTCTGCTGATCCGGAACGGCTGATCCAGGTTGTCACCAATCTGATCTCCAATGCAGAGCGTCACACCCAAAACGGAACCATCACCATTTCTCTTACCGGCGAACCGGGCTGGCAGACCATCTGCGTCTCCGACACCGGAACCGGCATGTCAGAAGAAATGCGAAAAAACGCACTCAAGGGTTATGTTTCCGCTGATAAGGATTACTGGCGGCACGGCATAGGCCTCTATGTCTGTCATCAGATCATCACTGCCCATGGCGGCAAAATATGGCTGAAAAGTAAAGAAGGCGAGGGAACTCAGGTGTTCTTCTCACTTCCGGAGGAGGAATCATAAATGAATGAAAAGAAATCACTTATCCTTATGGTCGAGGATGAAGAACAGGTGCTGAATACCAACTGCCGGATGCTGCGGCGCCGTGGCTACGATGTCCGCACTGCACAGACAGCCGCCGAAGCCTATCATCAGCTTGAAGAACAGCTGCCGGATCTTCTTATCCTGGACATTATGCTTCCGGACGGAAACGGTCTGGATATCTGCCGCCGCTTCCGCGAAAAGACCATGAATCCGGTTCTTTTTCTCACCGGAAAAAGTGATATCCGGGATCGGGTAGAAGGACTTCAGCAGGGAGGCGACTATTATCTCACCAAACCTTATAATTTCGATGAATTTCTGGCCGTGATCCAGATGCTTCTGGAACGCCAGAAACGAATGGAAGAAAAAATAAAAGAAAAATTTCAGTCCTCCCGTCAGATCACCATCGGCAGCCTGCGGCTGGATCTTTCGGATGGCCATGCATATCTCAATAATGCCGACACAGGCCTTACCCGGACCGAATTCTCTCTGCTGCGTCTCCTTGCAGAAAACCAGGAGAAGATTTTTTCTGCAAAAGAGCTCTACGAAGCGGTATGGGGCAGCTGTGCAGGAACAGATACCAGCACGGTACGGCGGCATATCTTTAACCTCCGGACCAAGATCGGTGCCGAAGATACCGATGAGTATGACATTGTCTCGGTTTATGGGAAGGGATATCTTTTTACCTGCCGATAAGCCGGCCTTTTCACGATCGGATAACATATTTCCAGACCTGTACGCAGCTTTCCGTAAATGTCTCTTTTTCTTCACATTTCCGGATATCGGGATCTGTCTGTTACAATGTACTTAACAGACAGATCTTTTTTATTTGTAAAAATTTATGATCAAAGAATAGTAAGCAGCTAACTGCTGCGCAATTTATCAGGAGGTGCCTATGCATAAAAAAATCTTAGTTCTTTTAACAGGCGCGATCGCTCTTTCCATATCTGCAGTCCCGGTCCTCGCTTCTGACCCTCCAACCGATGACGGTCAGTACATCTGGCAGGATGAAAACGGAGATTACTGGTACCGCAATGGTTCCGAGGATGAATATATCGGGGAAGGTAATTATGCCCCTGACCCGGATTCCGGTGAACTGATGGAAGGCAACGATGCCGGCTGGACCGAACAGGACGGTTATTTTGAGCCTCATTATTATTATGAGGACGGCAGTGTGTGGCTGGAAGATGCCACCGGAACCACATATATTGGCTCCAGAGATAAATATTATATTGATGACTACGGTAATCTTCAGGAATATTCCGATTCTGAAACTGATTCCTCCTCCGGAGATTCTTCAGAAGAATCCTCCGATACCAGTGGAAACTCCTCCTCGCAGGATTCCGATTCTTCATACCCAAATTCCTCTTCCGATACAAACACGGAAGATTCCTCTGAATCGGAAAAGCGCGGCGAGCTTCATATGCGGGTTGGATTCCCTGCCGATGATACGATCAGAGAATCCATGCCCGAAAAAGAAGGTTATTTCGAGCAGCGTTCCGTAAATGGCGGAAAAAGCACTGCCTTTGTTTTAAAAGTACCGAATTCCTCTCTGGAGGATTCTTCCCTGAAGGGTTTTCTGGCAGAATACTATCCGGTAAAGGGTGAGATCATCACCAAAAAAGATCTTACCTTTGAATCTTATCCTGCCACGAAATATCAATACTTAACCGAAGTCAACGAAGAAGAAAAAAATGTAGATGCTCTTGTATGCCAGACTGACGATTATACATTCGGACTTTTTGTCCTGACTCCGTCAGACACCTATGATAAGGCCGCCGAAAAGGAAGCCACAGAGCTGATCAAATCCATAGATTTCGTTTACGCAGAGCGTGTGGATATGGCCATGACGGATTACTTCCAGGTCCTCACTCCGGAGCGTTGGAAATATCTCTGCCATTATGAAACAACCGAAACCGAAAATGGTGGATATAAACTGACTTATTACAATGAGGATGTTCCTGTACTGACTCTGGAAGCCAGATATTACGATGGCGAAGACCAGCCTCTGGACAGTGTATGGCAGGGCTATCTCGGCCGTATCGAAACCGTCGACGGCAAAAAATACGATCTTCTGTCCACCATCAGCCAGTACTCCAAGGACGCCTCTGATGAATGGAAGGAAATGTATGACACTTATCTGGATGTCATAAACGGGATCCGTATAATGGACGGCTGTTCCCTGACCGAAGGAAGCCATGCCTGATCCCTTGTGATTCACAATATTTACATAAAAGAAGCTGCAGACTCTGTTTTTTCACTGTTCTGCAGCTTCTTTGTGTTATTGTGTCCAACTATATCTTCTGCTGTCTATCCTTCGTAAATCTGATCAAAAATCCCTCCATCTGAGAAATGTGTTTCCTGTGCCTTTTTCCATCCGCCGAAATCATCAATGGTGACAAGATTGATGTCCAGGTCAAACACATCGGAGTATTCCTTCAGAATATCCTGGTTTGACGGACGGTAATAATTATCACCGGCGATCCGCTGTGCTTCATCGGAATAGAGATAATTCAGATATTCCTCTGCCACATCTCTGGTGCCTCTTTTGTCTACGACTTTATCGACTACTGCTACAGATGGCTGTGCAAGGATGCTGATGCTTGGTGTTACGATCTCGTAGTCGTCCGGATAATCCTTTACGGAAAGATAGGCTTCATTTTCCCAGGCGATCAGTACATCACCCTGTCCGTTTTCCACGAAGGAGGTCGTTGCGCCTCTGGCTCCGGTGTCCAGGACAAGTACGTTTTTGTAAAGATCTCCGATGAATTCTTTAATTTTGTCCTCGTCTCCGTTATATTTATCTTTTGCATAGGCCCAGGCTGCCAGATAGTTCCATCTTGCTCCGCCGGAGGTTTTCGGGTTTGGTGTGATCACACCTACGTCTTTCTTTACCAGATCGTCCCAGTCTTTGATGTTCTTCGGATTTCCTTTTCTCACAAGAAATACAATCGTCGAAGTATAGGGAGCGCTGTCCTCCGGAAATTCGTCCACCCATCCGTCATCGATGAGTCCTGCATCCTGGATCGCATCTACATCATACTCCAGTGCCAGTGTTACCACATCTGCTTCCAGTCCGTTGGCAACCTCAAGTGCCTGCTTGCCGGAACCACCATGGGACTGTGTGATCTCCACATCCTGGCCTGTTTTTTCCTTCCAGTGTTCTTGGAAGCTCTTGTTGTACTGCTCGTAAAGCTCTCTGGTCGGATCATAAGATACATTGGTGATGCTGACACTGTCCGCCGCATAGGTGGTTACGCCTGTAAGGCTTCCAATTGTTGCTATTGCTGCAAGAGCTGCTACTGCTGATTTCCATCTTCTTTTCATAATACTTACCTCCTGTGTTTTGCCTCGTGTTTTGTTGTTGGGGCTATTATAAACATGAGTAAGTACATATGAAAACTATTAGATTGGAAACCGTTTTCAGTAGTTTTCGAAATCAGGGATATTTTGGCGGATTTTACAGGTTTTTATGTCTGATTTTTAGCTGTTATCCATAGATTTCGCACTCTTTTTTGCATATTCTTCATCACCGTTGAAAGATTTTGTGAAAACGCAATCAACCTTGTGAATTCAGCTCTTCCAGGAGTTTTTTGCGGTAAGCTTCATCTTTGACAGCACGTTTGCGATCTTCTTTGGTCAGTTCTTCTCCATGCAGCTGCTTTTCTTTCATTCTGACAAAAACCTCATCTGCATTTTTCTCTTTAAGATAAACCGGGTTATATCCATTTTATCAGACCCGGACTGAAAAATCACTCTTGTTCTGACGACAAATTCTTCCAGCACTGTCCTCTGTTTGACAAAAATCTTTCTGCATTCATTCTTCCGAAACAGTTATCCACACTCACCCTGAAAAATCGCTCTTTCGGACGGATGGTTTTCCACATATTCCACAGAAGTTATCCTCGGTAGTCTATACGATCCGATTTCGCCGCCTTCATCTCACAGATAAATATAATCATTCATCACCGGCTGCAGGCCGTGGTCTTTCAGGGCGTTGAAAACTTCGTCCACAGACCTTCCGTCGGAAATCTCAAACTGATCATCACCCTTATCCTCAATATCATCCACATGGCTTCCGATTCCGGTGCTGACACCTGCAGAGATCTTGGTTGCTGCGATATTCACCAGATTGTCACGGACACGCTCACACTCTCTGGTGGATACAGTAATACTTGCAAACGGCATAAACAGACGATATGCACAGACTACCTGCAAAAGCTGCGGTTCGTGTACATCCTTCGGGTTGATCCTGTCGTTGTTGATGATCGGACGAAGTCTCGGGCAGGAAAAAGCGATCTCTGCGTGTGGATATTTTCTCTGCAGAAGATATGCATGATATCCCGTTGCAAAAGCATCCTTGCGGAAATCATCCAGTCCCAGAAGTGCCGCAAAACCAACACCTCGCATGCCGCCTTTTAACGCACGCTCCTGTGTATTTAACCTGTATGGAAAAATCCTCTTGTGGCCTGCCAGATGCAGAGTTTCGTATTTATCAGAATTATATGTCTCCTGGAAAACTGTCACATAATCTGCGCCACATTTGTGAAGATATGCGTACTCATCAGAGTTCATCGGATACACCTCAAGACCGACTACCTTGAAATATTTCCGGGCGATCTCACAGGCCTTTCCGATATATTCCACATTAGATTTCGTTTTGCTCTCTCCGGTAAGGATCAAAATCTCCTGGAGTCCGGTTTCTGCAATGGCTGCCATCTCTTTCTCGATCTCATCTGCATTCAGCTGTGCGCGGCGGATCTTGTTGTGGCAGTTAAATCCACAGTAAATACAGTAGTTCTCACAGTAGTTTGCAATGTAGATTGGTGTAAACATGCAGATACTGTTTCCAAAATGTTTCCTTGTTTCGATCCGTGCAGCCTGTGCGATTTCTTCCAGAAGAGGCAGCGCTGCCGGTGAAAGCAGTGCTTTAAAATCCTCCGGTGTGCGGTTGTCATGAGCAAGCGCTCTCCGTACATCCGCTTCTGTGTACTTATCATAATCATATGCGTTCATTGTGGAAATAACCTGATCCATTACATCAGATTCTTCCAGCTGTTCCATATCCGGAAGGTACTTCATGTGATCGATACGGTTCTTTTTCATATCTTCCAGAATTTCTTCATTTACGATACTTTCATTAAAATGGCCGTCCTGCTGACTGGCCTGTACTGTTTCTGCCATTACTCTTATGTCGCTCCTCTCATATATTGCAGCAATACTCTGGTCCTCACTGCTGCATATCTGTAAACTCAATTTCGATTGAAACCAGACAATACCTGTGTTTCACTACACAGGCAGTGCCTGTCCCCCGCTTAGTGTTCTGCGTTCAATCATTCATTTATCAATTTTACTCATGAAGAAATCCGGTCAGTGGTGAGGATGCACTTGCACCTCTCTCCAGAGTTCTTCCCATACCGGAAAGATATGCACTTCTTCCTGCCTCAATAGCTTTCTTAAAGGCTTCCGCCATAACACGGACGTCTCCTGCAGTTGCAATGGCTGTATTTGCCATAACTGCTGCAGCACCCATTTCCATAGCCTCACATGCCTGTGACGGGCGGCCGATTCCTGCGTCCACGATGATCGGAAGGTCGATCTCGTCGATAAGGATCTGGATGAATTCTTTTGTACAGATTCCTTTGTTAGAACCGATCGGAGAGCCAAGCGGCATTACACAGGCAGCTCCTGCATTCACCAGATCTCTGGCTGCATTCAGATCCGGATACATGTATGGCATAACTACAAAGCCCTCTTTTGCAAGGATCTCTGTTGCCTTGATGGTCTCGTAATTATCCGGAAGAAGATATTTGGAGTCATGGATAACTTCGATCTTTACAAAATCTCCACAGCCAAGCTCGCGGGAAAGTCTTGCAATACGGACTGCCTCTTCTGCATTTCTGGCGCCGGACGTATTCGGAAGAAGCGTAACATCCTTCGGAATATAATCCAGAATGTTCGCAAGTCCACCCTCATTTGCACGACGCAGGGCAAGTGTTACGATCTGAGTTCCTGCTTTTTCAATACATGCTTTTACAAGCTCCAGGGAAAATTTTCCGGAACCAAGGATAAAACGGGAAGTAAACTCATGGCCTCCCAGGATCAGTTTGTCTTCATTTGTGTTTGCTGTTGTCATTTTTTATGTCCACCTTTCTTTATGTCTGTTTGCAGAAAATATTTCCACCGATTTATAACCAGCGCCTTCTTCTGCCAGATCATTCTTCATCTGCATTTTTTCAGTAACTTATCTGTCAGTTACTGCCGTGGTATATATACCTAATTTTATCTCTATAGCGACATCAGCAGCTTCCGCCGCCCATAAACTGCAGAATCTCCACAACATCGCCATCTTTCAGTACTGTTGTATCGTAAGTGTCTCTCTTAATGATCTCTTCATTCAGCTCTACTACAACCTGCACCGGAACATAGTTACATGCTTCCAGATATTCTGTTACTGTCACCGGCTTTTCCAATGTTCTGCTTTCACCATTTACTGTGATCATGATCTCTCCTTTCCGGAAACTTCAAAAGCTATTCGTCAATAAAAAAGAGTTCACAAAGAAATACACCCGCGGTGGTGCACCCCTTCATGAACTCAGTTCACTCTCAAATTTCCCAATATTCAATTGTCGATACCGGGGTTAAAAGCATTCGCTCTTGATCCCTTCCCTGTAAATCCTGATCTTACGTATTCAATCGGATAAAAACATCCGCATCCAATAAAAAAGGAGATACACCAAAGTATCTCCCGTAAATTCATCTTATACGTTCCTACGTTGGCATTATCCAAATCAGGTATAAGGGTCGAAGTTGAAGACTTCCTCTCAGCCTGCCATCACAAGCTCCCCTGTTATTTACATGGTTTAGTATAATTCCGATTCTGCTTCATGTCAAGAACAATAAATTTTGGTTTTATTTGCCGGTTTTATTTGCAGAGTGAACAGTAACTTTTATTTATAAGCAGTGAATCCCAGATCTTTCATTGTCAGATTTAAATTCTTTTTCAGATAATCATTTGCTACTTTCATTGTCGCTTTCATCATAATATTGGAAGAATCCTGCAGATCTGTCATCGCTTTTTTTCCGTTTGTATACAAGAAAGTCAGATTCTGACCTTTATAAGCAGATGCTTTTGTAGAAGAAGTCACCAGCAGAAAGACTTCATTTGTAGACAGGGCGGACTTCACATTGACCGTATCAGATTTCACACAGTTTCCGATAATATCCAGTCCGGCAAGGATTCCATCTGAAGGCATAGAGAGCATCATCCCAATATCTATCTTATCTTCTTTCTTCAGATAACCGATCATCAGAGTACTTTCTTTATCTACTTTGACATTTATAAACTGATTTCCGTCTTCAGTATATTTGCCTTTCTGACTGATGTATTTTTTCAATTTGCTATAATTCTGCGTCAATCTGGTATTAGCCGAGGTCGGATTCTTTACAGTAACCTTGCAGGTGAATTTTCTGCCACCAAGAGTCGCTGTGATAACCGCTGTTCCTGTTTTTACCGCGGTGATCTTTCCGACAGAAGTTATCTTGACAACATTTGTGTTGCTGCTCTTCCATGACGGTTTCAGACTGGTGCCTTTGATCTTCAGTGTATAAGTTTTTTTCGATGCCAGTGTCAGGCTGGTCTTATTCAGGGTGAGATAATTCAGACCTGCGATTGCTGTCAGACCTTTTTCATTATATCTACTCCAGATCGTATTTTTTCCGGATTTCCGGTAAGCTCTCACTGTGTAAGTATAGCTTACTCCGGTACTTACTTTTGTATCGGTAAACGTAACATTTTTGCTTCCTGTGAGGGTTTTTACTGCTTTCCATCCGCTGTTTCCGGTCTTGCGGTATACCCGGTATCCGGCAACTCCTTTTACCTGTTTCCAGCTGAAAATAATCTTATTCCTGCCGGAGATCTTAATAGAAGACATAGCCGGCGTTGCTACGTTTATCGCCGCCTGTACTTCTGTCGCACTGATCAACTCCGGAACCGCAGCTGGTGCCGCCGTTGCAAGCATAAAACCTGTCAAAATGCCACATAAAGCTTTTTTCCAATTTCTTCTCATACGCTTTTTTCCTTTCTGCTTTGTGGTATATCTGGATTCCCTAACAAATATAGTATACATTATAAAAATTATTCCTGCTATGATATTTTTCGCCGAATCAGGGCTTTCGGTGAAATTCGGCAGTTTCTACAATGGCTTGACACTCCCCTCAACTAAAGCAGGGGGATTCTTGCTTCTCCCACTACTGCATTGGCAAACACCTTACGGTACTGCAATGTCTTACACAGTG
>NZ_RCXU01000041.1:0-21125 GCF_004167315.1 Blautia sp. aa_0143 | reverse complement strand
CACTGTGTAAGACATTGCCGTACCGTAAGGTGTTTGCCAATGCAGTAGTGGGAGAAGCAAGAATCCCCCTGCTTTAGCTGTGGGGAGTGTCAATTTGATCTGTCGTTTGAAGAAACCGTGAGACGACATAATACAAGAAACAGAGAATTTGGTGAAAAAGATATGCGCAGATGGTGGAGAGAAAAAGATTTTTCTTCAGTTCTCAGGGAACAGTCTATTACCTGCGAAATGGATACAGACAGTATTGTTGAGAAAATATACTCGGATTTGAACGCAGATCGCAAAGCGATTGCGTTCATGAGCATATAAAGTGAATGTAATACAAACATGTTCAGACTGGCAGCATAATTGCGATCATGCTGCCCTTTTTGCTGCTTTCCAGTACTTTTACCTGTCCGTTATGCTGTCTGACAATTTCACTGACAAGTGCAAGCCCCAGGCCGGCACCTCCCATAGCACGGCTTCTTGATTTGTCCACACGGAAGAACGGGGTGAAGATTTTTTCCTGATATTCAGGAGGAATGCCGATTCCGGTGTCGGAGACTTCAAGAAAGACGTAATTGACAGACGTGGATGTATCTGTTATTTCTTCAGAAGGATGGATATTTACGGTTACTTTTCCACCGGAGTGATTGTATTTGATCGCATTTTCCACAAGATTGTACACAGCGCGATACAGCAGCAGATAGCTTCCGGTAATGATGCAGTCCCCTTCCTGCTGGATCAGTTCAACTTCTTTCTGTTCCGCTACGGAAGCCAGGTCGCAGAAAACCTCATCCGTCAGTGCTGCCAGAGAGATCCTTTCGGAACGTTCAACAGTCTGTACACCGGTCATATCCAGGAGGATTTCAGCCAGATGGGAAAGTCGCCCGGTCTGTTCCTGGAGCATGGAAAAAATCTCCTGATAATCCTTTAAAGCAGGTGTTTCCCTGCGGGCAAAGACCTCCAGATTTGTCTGGATAACGGCAAGAGGAGTCCTAAGCTCATGGGCTGCATTGGCAGAAAACTGCTTCTGTGCAGTAAAGGCCTCATCCAGGCGTGCGAGCATTTTGTTAAATGAAATTGTCAGGCGGGAAATTTCGTCATTGGTAGCAGGAACTTCAAGAGCCTCTGAAAGGTTCTGGACCTCTATTTGGTTTACCTCCTGGCTGAGTCTGCGAAGCGGAAGTAATGCCTGACGGCTGATAAAATAAGTGCAGATGCTGCTGAGAAGGATGATGATCCCTGTTACCATGAGTCCTTTGGTGAGAAAAAGTTTTTTGGTCAGCTGCAGCTGATCGGAAAGCTCCGGAAATAAGACGGAGGGATTCATATTAAAGGTGATGGGAGTAGAATCTGTGTTATCGATCCGTATCATGTAATCTCCCAGATCCTCCATTCCGGCAACTGCAGACTGGCTGATAAAAAAATACATCAGAATGCAGGTGACTGTCATAAGCAGTGCGGTGATCAGTGTCAGACGCCATTGAAGAGAAAGCTTTCCGGTTATTTTTTTCATTGTATATCCTCCGTTAAAATGTAACCCTGGCCGATCTTATTCTGTATTGGATCAAAGCCGAGAGCCGTGCGCAGCTTTTTTCGAAGAGAAGAAATGTGGACACGAATGGAATTGCTGAGACTGTTGACGCTTCCGTCCCAGATATGCTCGATCATTTCTTCTGGGCTTATGATACGGTTCTGATGAAGAAGGAAATATTCCAGAAGAGAACTTTCCTTTCGGGTCAGAGAAAGAGGAAGTCCATCGATACTGGCCTTTCTTGTACGGGTATCAAAGCTGATACGTCCGCATTGCAGACATACATCCTGCTGGATAAATTTCCTTCGTGTCAGACTTCGGATCCGTGCCTCCAGCTCTTCAAAATGAAAAGGCTTTGTGAGATAGTCATTGGCACCGAGATCAAGCCCTTCAACCTTGTCCTGGATCTGTCCTCTGGCAGAGAGGATCAAAACGGGAGTGGAAGTATCGGATTCCCGAAACTGGCGCAGGATTTCCAGACCATCAACGCCTGGAAGGTTCAGATCAAGAAGGATGAGATCATAATTTTCCACCAGACATAATTCCAGTCCTTCATCCCCGTCAAAACATGTGTCCGCTTCATAGCCATCCATGCGAAGTCCCTCCGCAATAGACTGGCAGAGCTGCTTTTCATCTTCGATTATCAATATATGCATAATAAATTCTCCTAAAAAACAGTTGATTTTGCTTTGTTATCTATCATATCATGTATAGCATAAAATTCCTGTAAATTTTTTTATTTCTTAACAGAGATTTTATACAGGGGATGATATAGTAAGGCTACAGAGAACAAAATTAACATATAAAATATACGCCGGTTCCGGATATGGGCCGGTGATATCAGAAGGGAGAATATAAACAATGAAATTAAGAACACAGAAAATAACAGCACTTATGGCAGCAGCGGTATTAGGAATATCTGCATTTGGAAGCGTACCGGTAACAGCGGCAGAAAGCACGGAAACAGCAGAGATCGGAGAGGCAATGGCGGTGGATGGAGAGGCAGTTTCATCAGATCTGGTAGCAGGTACATTTAAGCCTTCCGACGTAACCTGCAAGGCACAGGATTCTTATGAATATCCGTTTCTGGGACTGAAGCTTTCGCTTTCGAAGGAGCTGTTAAAGCAGATCAAGGACCAGAGCATTGCAATGCTTACCACGGAAGATTTTGAGAATCAGACCAACGCAGTGACATATGCCTATGTAAGCTGGAGCAAAATGACAGAGGAACAGAAAAATGCCGAAATACAGAAGATGGGAACCGGATATGACGACTGGGTGGCAGGTCTGGACAGAATTGGCACAATTGGCGTTTATGACGAAGCTTCACAGAAAAAGCTGGATGAGATCACTGGCTGTACAGAGCATAAAGAGCTTGGAAGCAGCAGTGACGGGAAATACAAATATTATCTGAGCACCAACAAAGATGCAGATGAAAAGCTGACAAAGGAGCTGGAAAAGATCAAAACCGACATTACGGAAATGACACCGTATCAGAATATTTCTGTGTTTGACCAGCCACAGGATACCAGCGTCAACCCGGAGGATGTAAAATCTGTAGGAAAATTTGAAACAACAGGAATAGATGGAAAAACATATACAGAAAAAGTATTCAGTGACTATGACCTGACGCTGGTAAATGTTTTTACAACCTGGTGCTCACCATGCGTAAAAGAAATCCCGGAACTTCAGGAGCTCTATAAAGAAATGAAAGATAAAGGCGTCGGAGTAGCAGGCGTGGTGCTTGATACTACAGATGAAAAGGGAAATCAGGACGAAGAGGCTGTAAAAAAAGCAGGCATTCTTCAGGAAAAAACAAAAGCAAAATATCCGTTCCTGATACCGGATACTACTATGATGAACGGCCGTCTGCAGGGGATTTCCGCATTTCCTGAAACATTTTTTGTTGACAAAGATGGAAACATTGTAGGCGATACCTATACAGGAAGCCATACACTGGACGAATGGAAGGAAATCGTGGAAAAAGAGCTTAAAAACGTTTCAAAGTAAAAGATGATCATTATGGAGAGTGGAAAAATGATTCGGAAAATAACAGAATCCAGGTGGATCGGACCTGCTCTGGCGGTTTTGGGAATTTTACTGATGATACTGGGAATCTGCAGGGGCGAAGTGTCTGTAGTTTTTACAAAAGCGATCAACATCTGTATGGAGTGTATTGGCATTGGATAATAAGAAGATGAAAATAAATGAATGGCCGCGGCATGGGATCCAGGCATTGTGGGCGGCCCTTACAAACAGTCACATATCAGGCTTTGTGACTGGAAAGATCTATACCGGAAAACTGAAAAATGTCTGTGTTCCGGGGCTGAACTGTTATTCCTGCCCCGGGGCAAGAGGGGCCTGTCCCATTGGTTCCCTTCAGGCTGTGATCGGAAGCTGGAACTTCAAGATGGCATATTATGTAGCTGGATTTCTGATCTTTGTAGGAGCGTTGCTTGGAAGACTGGTGTGCGGATTTCTCTGCCCCTTTGGACTGATCCAGGATCTGTTGAACAAGATTCCTTTTCCAAAGAAGATCCGGACATTTCGGGGAGATAAGCTTCTGCGAAAACTGAAATATGTGATCTTTCTTGTATTTGTGATCATACTTCCCATGTTTGTAGTAGATATCATGGGCCAGGGAGCACCATATTTCTGCAAGCTGATCTGCCCGGCAGGAACACTGGAAGGAGGTATCCCTCTGGTGCTGCTGAACAAATCCATGCGAAGTGCAGTAGGCTGGCTGTACATGTGGAAAAATACAATCCTGGTGATCACCATTATCTTATCAATTATGATATACCGGCCATTCTGTAAGTATATCTGTCCGCTGGGAGCTTTTTATTCGGTATTTAATAAAGTTTCCGTTTTTCGTTACAGAGTAGATAAAGAAAAATGTGTTCACTGCGGAAAATGCAGGAATATCTGCCAGATGGAGGTCGATCCGACGGAAAATCCAAACAGTACAGAATGTATCCGATGTGGAAGATGTAAAAAGATATGTCCGACACAGGCGATCCGGTGTGGGTTTGCAGGCAAACCCTGATACAGAAAAATACGAAAACGGTACAGCTTATAAAATATAAGGTGTACCGTTTTTTGCAGAAAACTACTTTTCCATATTATCTATCAGTAACATATTCAGCTGTTCCCAGCGCTTCAGATCTTTTTTTGTAAAAAGCAGCTGGTGGCGGAACGCTTCGGTAAGCTCTTGTGGTTTTAAAGTGATCACACATTTGAATGCGCAGGGCATCAGATCCGCACTGGAAATCCCACACAAAAGTCCTGTTGTAAAATCTCGAAGCTCCAGAGGATTAAAAATGTACAGGAGATCTTCTTCCAGTGGGTTATACTGATTTACAAAGGAAAAACGGATCAGCATATCACTGTAAAGAACTTTTCCGGTGTAAAAAATCTCACTGCTTCTTCCGTTGGCAGAAACAGAACAGATCGTTAAGGTTGCTTCGTATTTTCCGGATTCGCCTTTTTTTTCATAAATATCGATGACGCCATCCTTCGTACGCTGATAGCGTCCATCGTAAAAGTAAAAATATAGCCGCTGTGCCTGAAAAAATGGGCTTTTTTGTCCTTTTCCCGGTGCATTGGACGGTTTACTGGCTGTTTCAGGAAGACCAGTGGTAAGCTGGGACATAGATACCTGGAGAATCTGGCTGATATCATACAAAGTTTCGATATCAACGGAGATATCTCCATTTTCATATTTGCATACGGTAGCTCGACTTTTATGGATGGCATCTGCCAGATCCTGCAGAGTCATCTTTCCGGCTTTTCGGTATTTTCTTATTTGTTCACCTACATAACAGGTAAAATTACTCATTTTGTTTCCTCATACTATCTATTTTTCTTATTAATTTTTATTGTATACGATTATATCGGAAAAACCGGTATTTTGTAAAGTAGTAAGAAACTTTTTTGAGATAAAATTTCGTAAAAAGAAACTTCTGCCATTTGCACTTATCTTTATTTAAGGTAAGATATGGCTGTTAGGCTGAAGGTTTCAGCCTATATCAAATATATACTTGAAGAGGGGAAATTGAAATGAAAGAAAAAGGAAGTAGCTTTTCCGGCTCAATAGGCTTTGTCCTGGCGGCAGCCGGAAGTGCAGTAGGAGTTGGAAATATCTGGAGATTTCCATATCTCTGTGCCAAAGATGGCGGAGGACTTTTCCTGCTGGTTTATCTGGTACTGGTACTGACTTTTGGATTTGTACTGTTGACAACGGATGTAGCACTTGGGAGAAAGACAAAGAAAAATGCATTGAGGGCTTTTGAATCTCTTGATCCAAAGTGGAAATTTTTAGGACATTTAACGTTTATGGTTCCGGCATTGATCATGACCTATTATTCTGTTATCGGTGGATGGATTGTAAAATATTTTTTTACTTATATTATTTCTGATGGGAAAGATGCGGCTTCAGATGTATACTTTACATCATTTATTACATCAGATATTGCACCCGTTGTATTTATGCTGATCTTTCTGGCACTGACTGCCTGGATCGTATTTCGTGGTGTGGAAAAGGGAATCGAAAAGTTTTCCAGGATCATTATGCCGGGGCTGATTCTTCTGATTGTGATCATTGCGATTTTTTCACTGACACTGTCCCATACTGATACGGATGGAACTGTCCGCACCGGTATGCAGGGGCTGGCTGTTTACCTCAAACCGGATTTTCATGGATTGACGGTAAAACGCTTCCTGGAGATCCTTCTGGATGCGATGAGCCAGTTATTCTTTTCCTTAAGTGTATCTATGGGAATCATGATCACATATGGTTCTTATGTGAAAAATGAAGTTAATTTAAATAAAGCAACAAATCAGATTGAGATCTTTGATACCGGCGTTGCGTTTCTTGCAGGAATGATGATCATACCGGCTGTTTTTGTATTTCTCGGAAAGGATGGAATGGCTTCCGGCCCAAGCCTGATATTTATCTCACTGCCAAAGGTTTTTGATGCCATGGGAGTATTTGGCCGTCCGGTGGCAATTGCATTTTTCCTGATGATGGGATTTGCGGCACTGACTTCCTGCGTGTCTGTCATGGAGACACTGGTTGCAAACTGCATGGAACTCTATCACAAACCCCGTAAGAAAATGTGTGGTGCTGTCGGAATCTATTCTCTTGTTACAGCAGTGCTGATCTGCCTTGGTTATAACAAACTGTATTTTGAACTTAAACTGCCAAATGGTTCCGTTGGACAGCTGCTGGATGTGATGGATTATATCAGCAACAGTTTTCTGATGCCGTTTATCTCACTTTTGACAAGTATTCTGATCGGCTGGGTGATCGGCCCTGACTGGATCATAGGAGAAGTGGAACGAAATGGGGAACACTTCAAACGGGCAGGGTTATATCGCTTTATGATCCGTTATGTAGTGCCGGTTGTAATGCTGATATTATTCCTGGTATCTACAGGATTTGCAGATTTGATTTCATAAGTGTGGTAATATGTTTATGGCGTCTGGACAGTCGCATTAACGGATGACCAGTACAAGATACGATTAAATAACAGAGGATTTGATGAAAAAAGATATGTACGAATGTTGGAGAGAAAACTAATACATAGAACGGAAATGATTCAGAAAATTAGACTTAGCTCACTTTAAAAGTGAAAAAATAATTTGATAATTTCTTGACAAGTACTAATAAATATGTTAGTATTCAATCATCAAATTAATAAAGTCTTCGGTGACTGACGGAGTTGTGGGATAACCACGAGGGAGCCGGAGATTCGATGAGTCGACCGTCTGGGCAGTATTTGAAAAACTTCAGATACTGCTCTTTTTTATGGGATAAAAGATGCAGACGGTTGCAGCGGAGAAAGGAGAACATTATGGGATTTAAAAGTGACATCGAGATTGCACAGGAGTGCACAATGGAGCCAATTACCAAGATTGCAGAGAAAGCAGGTATTGATGACAAATATCTGGAGCAGTATGGTAAATACAAAGCAAAGATCGACTATAATCTCCTGAAAGAAACAGACAAAAAAGACGGCAAACTGATTCTTGTGACAGCTATCAACCCGACACCGGCCGGGGAAGGAAAAACAACTACAACGGTAGGTCTTGCAGATGGAATGCAGAGACTTGGAAAAAATGTTATGGTAGCTCTTCGTGAGCCATCCCTGGGACCGGTATTCGGTGTCAAAGGTGGTGCGGCAGGCGGCGGCTATGCACAGGTAGTTCCGATGGAGGATATCAACCTTCATTTTACCGGTGATTTCCATGCAATCGGTGCGGCAAACAACCTTCTTGCAGCAATGATCGACAACCATATTTTCCAGGGAAATGAGCTGAACATCGACCCAAGAAAGATCACCTGGAGACGTTGCGTGGATATGAACGACCGTCAGCTTCGTAATGTAGTAGATGGACTTGGCGGAAGAACAAACGGTATGCCGCGTGAGGACGGATATGACATTACCGTAGCATCTGAGATCATGGCAGTTCTCTGTCTGGCAAGTGATATCAAAGATCTGAAAGAGAGACTTTCCAGAATCATCATCGGATACACTTATGGCAAGGTTGCTGAGCAGAAACCGGTAACAGCAGGAGATCTTCACGCAGAGGGTGCTATGACAGCACTTCTGAAGGATGCCCTGAAACCAAACCTTGTTCAGACACTGGAGCATGTTCCGGCAATCGTTCACGGCGGACCATTCGCAAACATCGCTCACGGATGTAACTCCGTAACAGCTACAAAGATGGCTATGAAGCTTGCTGATTATGCCATCACAGAGGCTGGATTCGGTGCTGATCTTGGAGCTGAGAAATTCCTGGATATCAAGTGCCGTATGGCAGGTCTTACACCAAGTGCCGTTGTTATCGTAGCAACCGTACGTGCTCTGAAATATAATGGCGGTGTTGCAAAAGCGGATCTTAACAATGAGAACCTCGAGGCTCTTGAAAAAGGTATCCCGAACCTTCTGAAGCATGTAAGCAATATCAAAAATGTATATAAGCTCCCATGTGTGGTAGCTATTAACGCATTCCCGACCGATACCAAGGCAGAGCTTGATTTTGTGGAAGCAAAATGCAAGGAGCTTGGCGTAAACGTAGCACTTTCAGAGGTATGGGCAAAAGGTGGCGAAGGCGGAATCAAGCTCGCTGAGGAAGTAATCCGTCTTGTTGAAGAGCCGAATGACTTCACATATGCTTATGAGCTGGAAGGCTCCATCGAGGACAAACTGAACCAGATCGTACAGAAGGTTTATGGTGGAAAGAAAGTGGTTCTTACAGCAAATGCCCAGAAGCAGGCGAAACAGCTGGAGGCACTTGGATTTGGCAACTGCCCGATCTGTGTAGCTAAGACCCAGTACAGCTTAACAGACGACCAGACAAAGCTTGGTGCTCCGACAGATTTCGAGGTAACAGTAAGAAATCTTAAGATTTCCGCAGGTGCAGGATTTATTGTTGCACTGACAGGTGAGATCATGACCATGCCAGGACTTCCGAAAGTACCGGCAGCAACCAAGATCGACGTAGACGAGAGCGGTAAGATCACAGGACTGTTCTGATATAAAGATTTTTTGAGGGGAATTCAGATAGAAAGCGGTAGAGCCTGCAAAAATAGAGGCTCTGCCGCTTTTTATATTGTTGTGGAGAGAGTATTGAAAAACTTTTAAAAGCAGGAAAAACACTGGGTTTGACGATCCCGTGATACGAATTTGATACGAAAATCCCCGGAAGTGGTCGAGACTTCCGGGGGTTCTTGTTCCGTTTATGTAAGGTGGTTTAATCCTTTAGGCTGTTACTGCCTGTCGTTTCTGTCCAGCCTAGCCACAGTTGCCATAACAGAAACAAAGAAAGTAATTATAGAACTTGTCATAGGACTTTACATCCTTTCAGCTGGAGGTTCGGCAGCAACAGCATTATAGCATGTTCAAAACAAAAATGGTATAATATTATAAATTGTCAAGAATATCAGCAATCTCCTGCTGCTTGTTGGGATAAAACTCACAATGTCGAGGAAATCGCAGAGGGGACGCGCATGTGACATTTGTGTTAATTAAGAGGAATGCTATAGAAAATATTGTAGAGATAAATGAATGTGGGGGGGGAAAAATATGGTATACACATGCAAATATAAATCGCTAATCGGAGATATTTTACTTGCTGCAGATGAAATCGGACTTACCGGTTTGTGGTTTGAAGGACAGAAATATTTTGCAAATACACTTCCGGAAGATTATGTTCCACAGGAAACGAAAATTCTCACAGAAGCAAAAAAATGGCTGGATGTATATTTCTCCGGTGAAGAACCGAACTTTACTCCACCACTTCATCCGAACGGTTCAACATTCAGAAAGGCAGTGTGGCAGATTTTACTGGATATTCCCTATGGACAGACGATTACATATGGAGAAATTGCGCGCAGAATTGCAGTGATGAAAAACACTTCCCATATGTCCGCCCAGGCAGTAGGCGGTGCGGTTGGACATAATGAAATTTCCATTATCATTCCCTGCCATCGAGTCATAGGAACAAATGGAAGCTTGACGGGCTATGCCGGAGGAATTGACAAAAAAATTTCACTTCTTAAGCTGGAACATACAGATATGAGCCGTTTGTTTATTCCAAAGAAAGGAACTGCACTGTAAAACTCAGGCTGAGAGGACGGTCTGGTACAGGCGTCCACGAAAAGACAGATATTTTATTTATGAAAGCATGCTATGAAAATTGCCAGCAGGATTTCGGAGGAATAATTATGGGAAAAATACTGGATGAAGATTTAATCTACGAGATACTGTCCGTGGTGGAAGAGATACCTGAGGGAAAAGTGGCCTCCTACGGACAGATCGCACGGCTGATCGGGCGGGATAAAAATTCACGTCTTGTAGGAAAAGTCTTAGGTATGGCAGAATTTTACGGGAAGTATCCCTGCCACAGAGTTGTGAACCATGCAGGGCGTACTGCACCAGGCTGGAGAGAGCAGAAGATGCTTCTGGAAGACGAGGGTGTGGAGTTTAAGGCAAATGGATGTGTAGATATGAAGCAGTATCAGTGGGAGGAGTAGTGTTTTATGAATTGTAGAAATATGATGCAGATCCCGGAGCTTACAGAAGTTCTGAAGCTGAAAGCAGGGGAAAATGGTCTGGAGTAGTTTGTCCGATGGTGCTATTTTGCAGACTGCCTGCAGTGCATCAAAAGTGAATACAGGATTGAATAACTATATCCATGGAGGAGAATTCGTAGTTCTGACAAATCCCAGTGTCACCGACGACAGCCGGAAACTCGTGCTGGAGGAAAAGGACAGAAACGCCGCAGAGCAGCTGTCTTCCTCTATTCTGGATGCAGAACATTTAAGCCGAGAGCGTGTGATGGCACAGGCCAGATATCTGAACCTTGCACCGCTTACCATGACCGATGAGCAGATGGAGAAAGGACTTGAGATCTTTGAAGCTTCTCTGAAAGAGGCATTAGAAGCATAGATTAATAGAAAGTTACTCTGTAATAGAAAGCTACTCTGTAACAGAAAAATAAAACATGCTTGACAAACCATAAATTCCTCGTATAATTATCAATGGTAATTAACTAAGATAATTATATAAGGAGTTTTTTTATGACAAATGAAAAGATCAAGCGGATGTTTGATGCGTTTTATCAGGCAAAGCGGATCCGGGATATGCTTCCGCCACTGCCTCAGGGGGTGATGCCATCCTACATACAGTATCTGGATGTGATCCATTCTCTGCAGAGAGAAAAAAAGGATATCCGGCTCTCTGATATCAGTGATGCCATGAACCTTCCGCGTCCGGGTGTTACCAGAACAGTGAAAGAAATGGAGACAAAGGGATATCTTCAGAAGCTTACGTCTCCGGATGACGGGCGCGTTACTTACATTTCCATAACAGAAAAAGGAGAGATGCTTTCCAGGAAGTATGATCAGGATTATTTCAGCAGTCTGGCGCCCTATCTTTCAGAGATTTCCGAAGAAGAAGCAGACAATATGATCCGGACCATCGGGAAATTTTATCAGATCATGTGTGACAGGAGGGAACATTATGACAAATGATAAGGCAGATTTTACCCAGGGAAATATCCTGAAGAAGCTGGTTGCATTTATGATGCCGGTACTCGGTGCGCTGATCCTGCAGGCTGCCTATGGTGCGGTCGATCTTCTTGTAGTTGGAAGATTCGGTTCCACATCCGGATTGTCAGCGGTTTCCACCGGAAGTCAGGTACTGAATCTGGTTACCTTTGTAGTGATCCAGTTTGCTATGGGTATCACAGTTCTGATCGCACGTTATCTTGGAGAAAAAAGACCGGAGCAGATCGGCTCCGTTATCGGTGGGGCTGCAATCGTCTTTACCATGATCTCTATCGTGCTGTTTATTGTTATGGTAGGCTTTGCACATCCGATCTCCATGCTGATGCAGGCACCGGAAGAAGCGGTAGCGCTGACTGCATCTTATGTACGGATCTGTGGCAGCGGAATTTTCTTTATTGTCGCGTATAACCTACTGTCTGCTATTTTCCGCGGCCTTGGCGACAGTAAATCTCCTTTGCTGTTTGTGCTGGTGGCATGTATTGTAAATGTGATCGGAGACCTGGTACTGGTAGCCGGCTTACATATGGATGCAGCAGGAGCAGCTATTGCTACGGTTTCTGCTCAGGCCTTAAGTGTTGTATTTGCAGTAGTTCTGCTGATAAAGAAGAAGCTTCCGTTTACCATTACAAAAAAAGATTTCCGGCTGAATCCTCAGTGCAGACGTTTTCTTAAGATCGGACTGCCGCTGGCACTTCAGGAATTCCTGACCCAGATTTCGTTCCTGGCCTTGTGCGCATTTGTCAATCGCCTGGGTCTGGAAGCATCCTCCGGTTACGGAGTTGCATGTAAGATCGTAAACTTTGCCATGCTGGTTCCAAGCTCCCTAATGCAGTCCATGGCCTCCTTTGTTTCACAGAACGTAGGAGCAGGAAAGCCGAAACGTGCGAGAAAATCCATGCTTACGGGAATTGGAGTTGGCCTGTCTGTGGGATGCCTGGTATTTATCCTGATCCTGCTGAAGGGTGATGTGCTGGCAGGATTCTTTTCAACAGATGCCGGCGTTATCCAAAAGGGCTTTGATTATCTGAAGGGGTTTGCTCCGGAGACACTGGTAACGGCTGTTCTGTTCAGTATGATAGGCTATTTCAACGGAAACAACCAGACCATATGGGTTATGGTCCAGGGCCTGATCCAGACGCTTCTGGTACGACTTCCAATGGCGTACTTTATGAGTATCCAGCCGGATGCCAGCCTGACCAAGATCGGTCTTGCAGCACCGGTATCTACCACAGTGGGAATCATTCTGAACATCGGATTCTTTCTGTACTTTACCCGTGTGAAAAAAGAAATTGTTTCGGAAGAATGACCGGATAAAGGGATGTAAATGAGAGGGGTGATATGATATAATCAGAATCACCCCGGCAGAGATGATGGTACTGACCCCTGAAATAGCTGCCGGAATCTTGACAGCTGTAAAGGAGGAGTACAGGATGATTTGCGGGATGACGTATTTTCAGATATGTCTGTATTTTTTGTTTTATTCTTTTGGAGGATGGGTCGTTGAAGTTATCTTCCATGCAGTAACTTTAGGAAAGGTTATAAACCGGGGATTTCTCAACGGTCCGGTATGCCCGGTGTACGGATTTGGTGTACTTTCCGTGTTTGCATTGCTTAATACGCTTCAGAGCGGCGGACATCAGATGAGTGAGGGAATGATCTTTCTGTTTGGAACCGTTCTTGCAACTGCGGTAGAGCTGGTTGCCGGATGGCTTCTGGATGTATGCTTCCATGCAAGATGGTGGGATTATTCTAATAAGCCGCTGAATTTTCATGGCTATATCTGTCTTGAGTTTTCCCTGATATGGGGACTTGCCATTGTGATGGTCGTAAAGGTTTTTCAGAAGTATGTGGAGCGTCAGGCTTCTCATACACCTTCCACACTGGAATGGGTTGTTATGGCAATTCTGTATGCGGTGTATCTGGCAGATCTTATTGTAACAGTAGCGGTGATCCGCGGACTGAATAAGAAGCTTACCCGACTGGATAAGGTACGTGCGGATCTGCGGATCGTGAGTGATAAGCTCAGTGATACTCTGGCAACAACTACCATTGATACAGCACAGAAGGTGGGAGAGGGAAAGGTTCAGGTTGCTCTTGCTAAGGCAGAGCTCAGAGATGCGACTGTGGCTCAGAGAGAAAAATCTGCCGAAATGCTTCGGATGAAGAAAGCGGAGCTTCAGGCACAGTTTGATGAGCTGTCAAGCTCTATCACAAACCATACGGTATTCGGCCAGGGAAGAATCATTAAGGCTTTCCCGGAGATGAAGCACAGAGATTATTTTGAACTGATCCAGGAACTGAAGAAAAAACTCAGATAAGAAAAATAAAATGTGATAAAGAGGCAGCAGGAAATTTCCAACATTTCCTGCTGCCTTTTTTTGGAGTATCAGAGTTTCAGCTTATCGGATTCGTTTCTTTATCATTGGTCCGATGATCATGGCGATGATCATTTTTATGAGATCTGCCGGGATAAACGGAATTACACAGATTCCAAGAGCTGCTTTGAAAGTGGAATCTGCAACGATGCAGAACCATACAGTTCCGAAAAGATAGCATACAATTGTTCCTGCGATCATACCAACGAGCTGGATCAGAGGCTTATGGCAGTTGTCAATTACCAGTCCGGCAATAACAGCCATAACGATAAAGCCGATGATGTATCCGCCTGTAGGACCGGCCAGCTTTGCAGGGCCGCCGGTAAATCCGGAAAATACCGGAAGACCTACAAGTCCAAGCAGAAGATAGATCAGATAGCTGATGGTTCCTTTTTTCCATCCGAGAAGATAAAGGGACAGATAGATGGCAAGATTGGTAAATGAGATCGGAACCGGACCGATCGGAATGGACAGCGGCGCAAGAATACAGGTGACAGCTGCCATAAGAGCGGTCATGGTGATCTCGTAGGTTTTTGTACGTGGTGCAGAGACAGTATTTGTCTGATTCATATTAAAAGAGCCTCCTTTGAAAAAGGTAATATATTTACTGGTTCGGGTAAGTAATGAAATGCTGTAAGTGTGTATGATAGGTCATATGTCCATAAGGATGCTTACGCAGATTCAATCTCATAGGTGAATCCTGCATCCGTAATGGTTTTCAGAGTGTCTTCGATTCCCTGACCACCTTCTGTAAGATAACCGGAAGCAAAAATAGAGTCTACAACACTGAGCAGTTTTTTTTCTTCGCCTTTAAAATAAACTTCTCTTCCGGCAGCACATCGGATATCTGCTTTAGGCACAAGAAGTCTTGCCAGGCAGAGGACCTTCATACAGTATTCGGTTGTCAGCTGGGAAATATCTGCATTTCCGAGAGGAGTTCCCTTGATCGGAAGAAGAAAGTTGATCGGCAGTGCTTCCGGCTGGATCTCACGTAATTCCAGAAGCATGTCAACAACGTCTTCCTTACTTTCACCCATGCCAATGATACCGCCGCTGCAGATCTCGAAACCAAGTCCCTGAAGCATATGGATATTCCGGACACGCTGGTCAAAGGTATGTGTACTGCAGATATTATGATAAAAGGAACGGCTGCTGTTCAGGTTATGGTTGATCCGGTCAAGACCAGCCTCTTTGAGCATTTTTGCCTGGTGCTCTGTGAGAAAGCCTATGGAGCAGCAGAGATGAGTTCCGTGTTCTTTCATTTTGCGGATCCTGCGGGCCAGCTCCTCGATCTCTTTATCTGTAAATTTCATACCACTCAGTCCGATACAATGTCTGGATAAATGATAATCATTTACGAAATCATTGTCCTGATATAATTTGTCTTCATCTACCCATTTGTATTTATCAATATCGGCAGTGGAACGACATGACTGGGCACAGTAGGCACAATCCTGGGAACAGTTACCGCTGCGGGCATTGGTAAGGATGTGGATGCTTACCCGGTTTCCCTTATATTTGTAACGTAAACTGCTGGCACGGTCAATCAGTGCCTCAAGTTCTTCGTCCGGAGTATCTAAAATTGCAATGGCTTCATCTCTGGAAAGCGATGGAGCTTCTTTTTCGCATGATGCAGTGTTCATGTCAATACCTTCCTTTTGAGTTTTTTTGTACGGGTATCACTTTATCACAGAGAAATATCGAATGTCAACTGCAAATATAAAATGAGTTTACAATTAAAAACTGTAGTATTAAGGTAATGCTTAGGATCATCAAAGCAGGTAATTTCCTTGATTCGGTTAAAATCATTCTCAATTCAATATCATATCTTTATAAAATCTTAATACGGAAGCAGAGAATTTTATACTATCTTTGAAAGTAGTTATATATAATAAAATGCATTACGAGGATAGCACTGTTAAAAGTATTGATAAGGAGTTCTGATCATTTATGCCGGAAAAATCATATAAGAAAAAACATATGACATCTTTTCAGCTGATTATCATGGGGTTTGCAGGAGTGATCCTTTTGGGAACCGTTCTGCTGATGCTTCCATTTTCTTCTGCGGAGAAAGTGATCACACCATTTCATGAGGCACTTTTTACAGCCACTTCGGCGGTATGTGTTACAGGTCTTGTGGTAAAGGACACTGGAAGCTACTGGTCCCTGGCAGGCCAGACGATCATTCTTGCACTCATACAAACAGGTGGGCTTGGAGTAGTGACTGTGGCTGCGTCTGTTTCCCTTCTTTCCGGAAAGAAAATATCCCTCATGCAAAGAAGCACCATGCAGGATGCAATTTCAGCACCTAAAGTTGGAGGAATCGTCAGACTGACAAGGTTTATTTTGAGGGGAACATTTTTGATCGAAGCTGCAGGGACGGTGTTGCTGCTGCCGGTTTTTATGGGAGATTATGGAAAAAAGGGAATCTGGATGTCAGTTTTTCATTCAATCTCTGCTTTTTGTAATGCCGGCTTTGATATTCTGGGGACAGATTCCAGTATGTTTCCATCGCTGACTGGGTATTCCGGAAATATACTTATAAATCTGGTAATTATGCTGTTGATCATTACAGGAGGAATCGGTTTTCTCACATGGGATGATATTTATACAAACAAACTGAACTTTAAACGCTACCGCATGCAAAGCAAGATCATTCTCATGACTACCGCATGTCTGATCTTATTTCCGGCAGTTTTTTTCTATATCTGTGATCTGACAAAATTACCCATGGGAAAACGCCTGTTAGCAGCAGCGTTTCAATCGGTAACGACAAGAACTGCCGGATTTAATACTATAAACATTTCAGAGATGAGTGAGGCATCAAAAGCAGTTATGATATTGTTAATGCTAATTGGTGGTTCACCGGGATCTACAGCAGGTGGAATGAAAACAACAACTTTTTCAGTACTTATTTTAAATGCAATTGCGACATTTCGAAGTCAGGAAAATGCAGGAGCTTTTGGGCGAAGACTTGAATATCATGTGATAAAAAATGCAGCGACAATAGCCATGTTATATTTTGCCTTGTTCTTTGGCGGCGGAATAGCGATCAGTGTGTACGAAGGCCTTCCGCTTTTAGATTGTCTGTACGAAGCTGCTTCAGCTGTTGGTACGGTAGGTCTGACTCTGGGAATCACACCGGAACTTCATGTTTTTTCACAAGTCGTGCTGATCATACTGATGTATCTGGGACGTGTAGGTGGTCTGACCCTGATCTATGCGGTATTTTCCGGAAGAAATAAGGGAAATGCAAAGCTCCCTCTGGAAAAAATCACAGTTGGATAAGAAGGAGAAAAATAATATTATGAAAAATGTATTGCTTATTGGACTTGGAAGGTTTGGAAGACATATTGCCATGCAGCTCAATCAGCTGGGACATGAAGTTATGGCAGTTGACTGGAAGGAAGAAAGAGTGGACAAAGTACTGTCATTTGTGACAAATGCTCAGATTGGTGACAGCACCAATGCTGAATTTTTACAGTCCCTTGGAATTGGAAACTATGACATTTGTTTTGTGACCATTGGAGAGAGCTTTCAAAATTCTCTTGAAACAACATCCCTTCTAAAAGAACTGGGTGCAAAATTGGTGATATCCAGAGCTGAACGTGATGTTCAGGAAAAATTTCTTTTACGCAATGGTGCCGATAAGGTAGTTTATCCGGAAAAGCAGGTGGCAAAATGGGCCTCCTTCCGTTATACAGATGATCATATACTGGATTATATGGAGGTGGATGCTTCCCATGCAATTTTTGAAGTGGAAGTGCCGGAAGAATGGGTTGGAAAAACAGTGGGTGGACTTGACATCAGAAAACGCTACAATATTAATATTCTGGCAGTAAAAAATGAAGAGGAATTCAGTATTGCAATTTCACCGGAAACATATTTTGCAGAAAATGATAAATTACTGGTATTAGGAGAATACAGAGCTCTTCAGAAGTGCTTCCGCATATAGCTCATTGCCATGAAGAAAAAATTTTGACCACAGAACAGCTGCGTGATATAATTCCAGAAAACAGCAGTAGAAGGAGAATGACAGAATGAGCTTGAAAATGGAGGATACAGTAAAAAAAAGAACCTATCCGAAACGGCCATTTGCATGGTATGTGGAAAAACCGTCTGCAAAAGATTACTTGCTGACGGTTTTTATATTTGCAGTATGCACTTTGATCGGCCTGCTGTTTCAGAAACTGGATCTTACAGATACAAATATTGTAACGATATACATTTTGGGCGTATTGATCACTTCGATCGTGACAGATGGTTATCTTTGCAGTGTAGCTGGCTCCTTTTTAAGTGTATTCTTATTTTGCTTTTTCCTGATGGAGCCAAGGATGTCTTTTGAGACATATGCGGTGGGATATCCGGTGACATTTTTCATAATGCTTATTTCGTCCGTACTTACAGGAACCCTTGCGGCAAAGCTGAAAATGCATGCAAAGCTGTCTTCACAGATTGCCTTTCGCACACAGGTTCTGTTTGATACGGATCGTCTGCTGCAAAAGGCAAAAAGTGAGACAGAAATCCTCGGAGTTACCTGTACACAGCTGATACGCCTGTTAAACCGCAGCATCACGGCATATGTTGTGGAAAATGGAACTTTATCAGAAGGAAAGCTTTTTTCCGGGGAAAAAGAGAGCACAGAGGATTTTCTGACACAGGAAGAACAACAGGCGGCCAGATGGACTTATGAAAACAGACAGCGTGCCGGCGCATCCACACAGTATTTCTCACAGGCAAAATGCTTATATCTGGCAATTCGAAGCGGGAATAATGTTTATGGCGTAATCGGGATCCCTCTGCAGAAAGAAACACTGGACTCTTATGAATACAGCATCCTGCTGTCTGTAATAAATGAATGTGCACTTGCAATGGAGAATGTACAAAATGCCATAGAAAAAGAAAAAAATGCGGTTTTAGCAAAAAATGAGCAGCTGCGTGGCGATCTTCTTCGGGCGATCTCCCATGACCTGCGTACTCCGCTTTGTTCTATTTCCGGAAATGCAGATATGCTTCTCAGTAACAGTGACCGTCTGGATGAAGCTACAAGGTATCAGATCTACACGGACATTCATGAGGATTCAGAGTGGCTGATCGGAGTTGTGGAAAATCTGCTTTCCATTACCAGGCTCAATGATGGAAGATTGAAGTTTAAATTTACGGATCAGCTTTTGGATGAGGTAATAGCAGAGTCACTCCGACATATCGGCCGGAAGCATGATGCGTATAAGATCGTGGCGGACTGTGAAGAACTTGTTCTTACACGTATGGACGTGCATCTTATTATACAGGTTCTGGTAAATTTGATCGATAATGCGATAAAATATACGCCGTCAGGCTCTGTCATCAGCATTCGGGGGTTCAAAAAAGCCGGTAAAGCACAGGTAAGCGTGGAAGATAACGGCCCCGGAATTCCGGATGAAATGAAGCCACATATTTTTGAAATGTTTTATACAGGGAAAACAACCGTTGCAGACAGCCAACGGAGTCTGGGACTTGGCCTGGCACTTTGTCGCTCGATCATAGAAGCTCACGATGGAACACTGGTTCTTTCGGATCATGCTCCGCATGGATGTAATTTTACTTTTACTTTACCATTAAGCGAGGTGACATTAAATGAATAAGACATTAATTCTGGTGGTTGAGGATGACAGACCCATACGGAACCTGATCGTTACCACATTAAAAACACATGACTATAAATATCTGGCTGCAGAAAATGGGGCTTCGGCCATTTTGGAGGCTTCATCACACAATCCGGATATCGTTCTTCTGGATCTGGGCCTTCCTGATATGGAGGGAGTAGAGGTAATAAAGAAAATCCGTACCTGGTCGAATATGCCTATCATCGTGATCAGTGCCAGAAGTGAAGATATGGACAAAATAGAGGCACTGGATGCGGGTGCAGATGATTATATCACAAAACCATTTTCAGTAGAAGAATTACTTGCGCGTATCCGTGTCAGCCAAAGACGGCTTGCCATAACGCAGTCAGGAAAACAGCCGGAAACATCTGTTTTTGAAAATGGTGGATTAAAGATAGATTACACGGCAGGCTGCACATTCCTGAAGGACAGAGAACTGCATCTGACGCCCATTGAGTATAAGCTGCTCTGCCTTTTATCTCGTAATGTTGGAAAAGTATTGACACATACATATATTACTCAGCAGATCTGGGGACGCTGCTCGGAAAACGATGTTGCTTCTCTCAGGGTTTTTATGGCAACACTGCGGAAAAAACTGGAGCCTGAAAAAAACGGTGTACAATATATCCAGACGCACATAGGAATTGGATATCGCATGCTCAGAATCGAGAAACCTGAGTAGGAAACGAACTCTTCTTTATGAAGTCGGAAGGGCTGACGGAAACAGTGGAGCATAAATTCTGTGCATCGCGAAGCGTGTTGCTGAGAACGGAGTGAACAGTAACTAGGGTTTACAGGGCAGATGCATGGAATAAAATTTTGTTTGACTTTTTGAAAAAGAGGCAATATAATTACAGGGAACGAGTGGCAAGTAAGCGTAAATCCAGTTTACCGGCTACTCGTTTTCATTTTACAAAAATGAATATCGTCATGAAAAAGTGTGTAGCGTGTCAGCGTAAGTCCAGCTTATATGACAGGGTGCGCACTTTTTTTGTGCCAAAAAGAAAGGAGGTGACATGCTCCCACCACTTAAATCTTACGATTTTGAAGTGGGGGCTTCCTGCTCAATTGCCCTTTAGGGCAAAGCTAAAACAGGCTATCCCCGCGTGTCCTGCGGTTTTGTTTTTTATGTTTATCCGGTTACGGATTTTTTTCTTGTGCCGTCAGGCACATTCTTTATAGATCCTTTTTCCTTCTTCCCGGATGTTGACTGCTGCATTCACATCCCGGTCCATCCTGTTTCCACATTCACAGACATACATTCTATCCGACAATGCTAGTTCCTTTTTCTTATGTCCGCATACACTGCAGATCTTGCTGGATGCAAAATAACGGTCTACTTTTATAAGATGTTTTCCGCGCTCTTCCAGCTTGTATCCAAGCATGGACAGAAACTGCCCGTACCCGTTATCCTGCACGCCTTTCCCAAGATGCAGGCCTCCGGACATTCCCTTCAGGTTCAGATCTTCCACGCATACTGCATCATATCTTTCAGCAAGCTCCCTGCTGAGCTT
>NZ_RCXU01000040.1:0-22094 GCF_004167315.1 Blautia sp. aa_0143 | reverse complement strand
GCCTTGGTGGGCCGTTACCTCACCAACTAGCTAATCCAACGCGGGTCCATCTTATACCACCGGAGTTTTTCACACCGAGCCATGCAGCTCTGTGCGCTTATGCGGTATTAGCAGTCATTTCTGACTGTTATCCCCCTGTATAAGGCAGGTTACCCACGCGTTACTCACCCGTCCGCCACTAGAAACAATCTAAATCTGCCGAAGCTTCAATAAAAGGTTTCCCGTTCGACTTGCATGTGTTAAGCACGCCGCCAGCGTTCATCCTGAGCCAGGATCAAACTCTCTGATAAAATGTTTGATTCATTTACTCAAGACAACCGTTTGGCTATCTCTCGTTTTTACTGCTTTTGGTTTGTTTAAACCGTTCTTTAAATGTAAAGAAATTTTCGAGAATCGTATGTGTTTCACTGTTTAGTTATCAAGGTTTGTTGTGTCTGTCTCTCAGACAGCTCGTTCATTTTATCTCATTCTCAACTGCTTGTCAAGAACTTTTTTTAATTTTTTTGAAGCATTTAGTCTTCAGAAAAATCAAAACGGAGAAGGAGGGATTTGAACCCTCGCGCCGCGTTAACGACCTACTCCCTTTCCAGGGGAGCCCCTTCGGCCAGCTTGGGTACTTCTCCAAATTGCCCTACTTACTAAGTAGTTCCGATATTTATCTCTGCCGTTCTCAGCGACAGGTGATATTATATCTCGTATCTTTTATGTTGTCAAGTACTTTTTTTAACTTTTTTAAAAAGTTTTTATTCTGTATTTGACAAACGGAGAGAGTGGGATTCGAACCCACGCGCCCTTGCGGACAAACGGTTTTCAAGACCGCCTCGTTATGACCACTTCGATATCTCTCCATATAATGTTTTTCAACATTTTTTGTGCTGTTTTGTCAGCGCATGTTGTATTCTATCATCAAATATCTCCCCTGTCAATAACAAATTTGATATTTTTTTCAAAAAATTGGACATATAGCTTCAATTTCTGCTATATGTCCATATTTACCGGGATTTTCACCCTGTTCTACTCTCTATTCTACTCTCTGTTTTCCTTCAAAAATGCCTCCGCAACCACCAGATCTTCCGGTGTTGTGATCTTGATATTGCGATAAGAACCTTCTGAAAAGCGGATCTTCACCCCGGTCTCATGTTCTGCAACCATGGCATCATCTGTAATTCCGGTCATTTCCTTCTGCCGAATGCTGGTATATGCGCCATAGATCAGCGGGTATTGAAAGATCTGCGGAGTCTGGACGATCCATACACTGCTGCGATCCGGAGTTTCACTGACATTCCCATCCTCATCTGCGATCTTAACTGTATCCTTGGAAGGCATGCCTGTAACACTGGCACCTGTCTGTGCTGCTGCCATAAGTCCTCTTTCAATGATCCCATGATCAATAAATGGTCTGGCACCGTCATGGATCAGCACATACTCTGTATCTTTACACGCACGAAGTCCTTCATAAACAGAATCGTACCGTTCTTTTCCGCCGGATACTACAGCAGAAACCTTTGTAAAACCATATTTTTCCACGATTTCTTCTTTGCACCAGAAAACATACTCCTCCCCTGTTACCAGGATCACATCCCTGATCAGCGGACTTTCCTGAAAACAGCGCAGAGAATAACAGAGCACCGGCATCCCGTCAAGCTCCATAAACTGCTTCTGTATTTTGCTGTGCATTCTCTTTCCCTGGCCTGCTGCCAGGACAATAGCTGTATTTCTGCACTCTCCCATGATCAATTACCCCGGATTCTTTTATCTTTCGCCAAGCTTCAGGTTCGGAACCGCATTCAGATCCCAGCTGTGGCGTGTTCCCCTGATATATTCATAGTAAGCTGCCACACCGATCATCGCTGCGTTATCCGTACAGAAGATCGGTGACGGACGGTAAAATTTGTATCCACGTTCTGTACATGCTTTTTCCATAGCAGTGCGAAGTGCTCCGTTGGAAGCAACACCTCCTGCAATGGCAACCTTTTTCATGCCAAAATCAGCTGCTGCCTGCATGGTATGCTCTACCAGTACGTCAACACCCGCCTTCTGGAAGGATGCCGCGATATCTGCACGGTTTACTTCCTCACCTTTCATTTTTGCCCCGTTTAAATAATTAAGAACTGCGGACTTCACGCCGCTGAAGCTGAAATCATACGGATTTTCGCCGATTTTTGCACGTGGAAACTCGATAGCGTCCGGATTTCCTTCCTTTGCCAGCTTATCGATCTTCGGTCCTCCCGGATATCCCAGCCCAATGGCACGTGCAACCTTATCAAATGCCTCACCTGCCGCATCGTCTCTGGTTCGGCCCAGGATCTCAAACTGGCCGTAGTCCTTCACAATAACAAGATGGGTGTGTCCACCGGATACAATGGCACAGAGAAACGGCGGTTCCAAATCCGGATGCTCAATATAATTGGCAGAAACATGGCCTTCTATATGATGCACGCCTACCAGTGGCAGGTTTCTTGCATAGGCAATAGCCTTGGCTTCTGCCACACCTACAAGAAGTGCACCGACAAGCCCCGGTCCATAGGTTACACCGATAGCATCAATATCATCCAGAGTGACATTTGCCTCGCCCAGCGCTTCCTGGATGACCTGGTTGATCCTTTCTATATGATTTCTGGAGGCGATCTCCGGTACAACACCTCCGTACAGTTTATGGATCTCGATCTGTGAGGAAATCACGTTTGATAAGACAGTCCTTCCATTTTTTACAACGGAAGCTGCCGTTTCATCACAGGAGCTCTCAATACCAAGAATTAATGTATCTTTCATTTTTTCAGTCCTCTTCAAAATTCAGTTCCACACTCTTCCCGTCTTTTCCCGGCCATGCCTTCGGAAAGATCTCACGTACTGTATCCATGTAATCATCCGGACGTACCAGAGAAGGGCTGTAATGGGTCAGCCACATTTCCTCCACTTCCGCATCACGGGCAAGAGTGGCCGCTTCACGAAACGTCATGTGTTTGTAGCCTTTTGCCTTTTCGATCTTGTCATCTTCACCGTACATTCCCTCACAGATAAAAAGATCGGAACCTTTTGCATTACGTAAAATAGACTCTGTCGGTCTGGTATCTGTGGTATAGGTAAGCTTGATCCCTTTTCTTGGCGGACCAAGCACCATATCCGGTGTGTAGATCCTTCCTTCATCCTCCACAGTCTGTCCCTTCTGCAGCGGATTCCAGAATTTCAGCGGGATCTCATGTGCACTGGCACTGTCAGGAGAAAATTTTCCCTGGCGCAGGATCTCAAGGGTATATCCATAGCAGGTAACATTATGGTTCACCCGAAATGCAGTGATCCGGTAACCGTTCAGTTCCAGAACCTCCTCCGGTTTCGTGATCTCGATAAATTTAATTTCAAAGGGCAGCTCCGGTGCGATCACACGAAGTGCGCTTACCACACGTTCCAGTCCTCTTGGGCCTACCAGAGTCAGCGGTTCTGTGCGGTCTGCATTTCCCATAGTCAAAAGGAGTCCCGGAAGTCCGCTGATATGATCCCCATGATAATGGGTAAAACAGATCACATCAATAGGCTTGAAGCTCCAGCCCTTTTCTTTAATGGCCACCTGAGTGCCTTCCCCGCAATCGATCATCAGACTGCTGCCGTTATAACGGGTCATCAGTGCGGTGAGCCATCTGCGTGGCAGCGGCATCATTCCTCCGCAGCCAAGTAAACAAACATCTAACATATTTTTCCTCTTTTCCTGTTCTGTGGCAAAGTTTAGCATACTTATCCCGTACAGACAAGTACCTCTCCCGGGTAAGCCTATTCAGAAGCTGCGGTGCGTGTCATAAGGACAGCATCCTCTGTGGGATCTGTATAGTATCCCTTTCGCAGGCCATCTCGCACAAATCCCTGACGTTCATAAAGCCGGATCGCAGTCTCATTTCCTGCCCGGACCTCCAGATGGATCATGGTGATCCCACGCTCTTCTGCCAGACGGATCATACTTTCCATAAGAAAATTTCCGATTCCCTCTCTCTGACGGTCTCTGCGGACAGCCACATTGGTCACATCCCCCTCATCCAGCACCGTAAGAAGACCACAATATCCCAGGATCCGGCCCTTTTCTTCCACAACAAGAAACATCCCATTCTCTTTCATAAGAAATGTCAGAAATCCCTCTTTTGTCCAGGGGACTGAAAAAAGTTCCTCTTCGATCTCCATAACCTGATCCAGATCATCCACAAGCATTTCTCTTAAGATCATGCGTTTTCCCCTTCTGATCCTTTTTTCAGTTTCTGGGCACGCTCCCGCTCAGCCTGTGAAACACGGAGATAATCCGGTTTGTGCTCAGCCGCTGTCTCGGTTCTGCCTTCTTTATAATAAAGGACACCAAGTGCACCTACAGCACCTGCTCTCTGTCTGGAAAGATGGGCCGGTGCAAAAGAAAACGGTACAGTAAGCTTATCTGCGATGATATCTTTAAATACCGGGACTCCGTCTCCGAGGAATGTTACGGCTTCTCCCATCTCATTCAGCATGGAAAGAAGCTCCTCAATTCCCACTGCCATCTGATCCTTTACCGTCATGAGCCTGTGATCCTCGTAACGATAGATTCCCATATAAACCTGCTTTCTTCTGGCATCCATGATCGGACAGATCAGTCCGTTTACATCATAGAGATTATAGGCCAGTGCCTCCACAGTCGGAATCCCGACCAGTGGTTTGTCAAGGGCAAGTCCAAGTCCCTTGGCTGTGGCAGAGCCAATACGGAGTCCGGTAAAAGAGCCCGGTCCCTTGGCTACCGCAATAGCGTCAATCGTCTTCAGATCCAGCTCTGTCATCTTCACGATCTCATCCAGCATGGGAAGAAGAGTCTGGGAATGTGTTTTCTTATAATTAACTGTATATTCCGCTACCAGTGTATCGTCCTCCACAACGGCTACGGATGCCACGATTCCGGAACTGTCCAGTGCCAAAACTCTCATTCTGTCTTTTCTCCTCTCTCCTCAATGGTGATCTTTCTGTATTCAAAGCCCTTCTCAAGATCTTTTTCAATGGTAACTTCGATCCTTTTTTCCGGCAGGATCTCCTCAATGAGTTCCGCCCATTCGATCAGACAGATTCCCTGCCCGAAAAAATAATCATCGTATCCGATCTCTTCCATTTCTTCCAGATCCCCGATACGATATACATCAAAATGATAAAATGGCAGACGTCCGTCTTTATATTCCTGGATAATGGTAAACGTAGGGCTGTTTACAGGTTCTGTAATTCCAAGACCTGCTGCCACTCCCTGTGTGAACACGGTTTTTCCAACTCCCAGATCGCCTGTCAGTGTGTAGATCTGTCCCGGCTTCGCATTCATTCCGATCGTCCTTCCGACCTCGAATGTTTCCTCAGGATCATGCGTTTCTATGACCATATTTTCCACCTTTTTCTTGCACAATTATTCTTTGCATATTATAATAGAGCGAACAGCGAAATACAATACTTTTTGAAAAGGAGTGCGAAAACTATGGCAAATCCTATCGTTACCATCACAATGGATAATGGCGATGTAATGAAAGCGGAATTATATCCGGAAGTTGCCCCGAACACAGTAAATAACTTCATCAGCCTTGTAAAAAAGGGCTTTTATGACGGCCTGATCTTCCACCGTGTCATCAACGGCTTTATGATCCAGGGCGGATGCCCGGACGGAACCGGTATGGGTGGCCCGGGATACAGTATCAAGGGTGAGTTCTCCCAGAACCGTTTCAAAAACGACCTGAAGCATACACCAGGTGTTCTCTCCATGGCAAGAGCCATGAATCCGAACTCTGCCGGAAGCCAGTTCTTTATCATGCACAAGGCTGCTCCGCATCTCGATGGAAGCTATGCTGCATTCGGTCAGATCATTGAGGGCATGGATGTTGTAAATGCTATCGCAGAGACAGACACGGACTACAGTGACCGTCCTCTTGACGAGCAGAAGATCAGCTCCATGACTGTTGATACCTTTGGTGTAGATTATCCGGAACCGGAGAAATGCTGACAGGAATAATTTTCTAAAATAAAAAAGCCCCGCGAAGAGCAGACTGTAACGCAGATCATCAGCCCTCTTCCCGGGGTATTTTTATACTGACATTCTCTTTTCTTTTACTTTTCGAAGGTCTTCACTTCTCCGTTTACTTTCGCAAAATACAGTTCTGCATCCTTCTCAAGTCCGGCTCTTCCGTTTGTTCCTTCTGTGATCGCCTTCTTCACCTCTTCGACCTGATCATCCGGCACAAGAAGCTTCAGGACAACCTTGTCGGTATATTCGGAATCCAGGATCGGCAAACTTCTTTCTCCTGCGATATACTGGATCTTTCCGATCCCTGTATAATCCGTCGTCACTTGAAGAGAGATCCCATGATGCTTCTCAATGACGGTACTTGCCGCCAGTCCTGCCTGGACTGCACCGGAATATGCCCGCACAAGCCCTCCTGTCCCAAGAAGGACACCTCCAAAATATCTGGTCACCACAATGGCCGCATTATAGATCCCGGCTCCCAGAAGCACATCCAGCATAGGCCTTCCGGCTGTTCCGGATGGTTCTCCGTCATCACTGCAGCGGGTGGCTTCCCGGTTCATCCCTACGGAATATACATAGCAGTTATGACGTGCATCCCAGTATTTTTTTTTCATTTCTTCGATAAAGGCAAGGGCCTCTTCTTCTGTTTCCACAGGACGGACGGTTGCGATGAAACGGGATTTTTTTTCCACAAGTTCGCCTTCGCCGCCTTCGTATATGGTTTTATAATGTTCCAGCATGGTTTACGCCTCCGTTATCTATATCCAACCCTCTGTTTCAGGCAGAGTTTTCTTTATTGTATAATAATTATCTTCATTGCACAATGTATAAGATATCATGAATTGTGAAATTTTTTTTAAGGCTTTATTTGGCATCTCATATTTGTTATAATGAAACGGATTATAAAGGAGGAATATTATGAACTACGGAAAAAGATCCACTTCCAAGAAGCGGAATGCTCTGATCTCCCGTACTTCCATGCTGGAAAAAAGAGCACACGTTTCGTTTATCCGGGTTTTATTTACAGCTCTGATCGCAGTCTGCGTCATGGTTGTCTGCCTTGGTATCGGCTCCTTCCGGGGCGTGATCGCCGGAGCACCTGACGTCAACGATGTGGATATTTCACCTCTCGGATATGCAACCTTCCTGTATGATGACCAGGGAACACAGATGCGACAGCTTTCAGCCCCTACATCCAACCGTCTTCCGGTCTCCCTGGACCAGATCCCGGTCAGTCTGCAGCATGCAGTGGTAGCCATTGAGGATGAGCGTTTTTATGAACATAACGGTATTGATGTCCGCGGTATCGCACGTGCCGGAATGAAGGCGATCACCACCGGTAACTTTTCCGAGGGTGCCAGTACCATCACACAGCAGCTTCTGAAGAATAATGTTTTCACTGACTGGACCAACGAATCCACACAGCTGGAACGTTTCACACGTAAGTTCCAGGAGCAGTACCTTGCGGTACAGATTGAAAAAAAATATGACAAAAATGTGATTCTTGAGAATTACCTGAATACCATTAACCTGGGTGCAGGTTCCTACGGTGTACAGGCCGCTTCCAAAAAATACTTTAACAAAGACGTATGGGATCTGAACCTTTCTGAATGTGCCACCCTTGCCGGCATCACACAGAACCCTACCAAATTCAATCCGATCACCAATCCAAAAGCAAACTCCAAGAGACGGAAGGAAGTCCTGGATCACATGCTGGATCAGAATTACATCTCACAGGATGAATATAATGCAGCACTGAATGATGACGTTTATTCCCGTATCCAGGCCGCACAGCTTGAGAACACCGAAGAAGAAAGTACCGTTTACACGTATTTCGAAGATGAGGTTACCAATCAGGTCATCAGCGACCTGATGAACATTAAAGGATATACCAAGACACAGGCTACCAATCTTCTTTACAGCGGTGGTCTGAAGATTATGACAACCCTGGATTCCAACATGCAGCAGATCCTTGATGAGGAATATGCAAACCCTGATAACTATCCGGCCAATGTTCAGTATGAACTGGATTATGCACTGACTGTACAAAGCCCGGATGGAAAACAGACAAACTACAGCAAAGAAATGCTGCAGCTGTATTTCCGTGATCAGGATCCGGAATTTGATCTTCTCTTTGATTCTCCCGAGGAAGGTCAGCAGTATGTGGATCAGTACAAGGCTAACATCCTGGCAGACGGAAGCACCGTAGTATCTGAGCGTGTAAACTTTGCGCCACAGCCACAGTCTTCCATGACTGTCATTGACCAGCATACCGGTTACGTAAAAGCCCTGATCGGAGGCCGTGGCGAAAAAACAGCCAGCCTGACCCTGAACCGTGCCACTGATACGACCAGACAGCCTGGTTCTACCTTTAAGATCGTTTCCACCTATGCACCTGCTTTGAACGAAAAAGGCGATACACTTGCTACAACCTTTATGGATGAGCCTTACGAATACCCGGACGGATCTCCTGTCAACAACGCCTCAAGAAGCTACGGCGGCGAGACCACCATCCGCAAAGCGATCCAGAATTCCATCAACGTTGTAGCTGTTAAATGCCTGGAGCAGGTTACCCCGGCTCTCGGCCTTAAATATCTGGATGATTTCGGTTTCACCACACTAGCTCACGGAACTGAGGCAGATAAAGATGCCAACGGAAATATCTGGAGTGACGCCAACCTGGCTACTGCTCTTGGCGGTATCACCAAAGGTGTCAAGAACGTGGAACTTTGTGCTGCATATGCAGCCATTGCTAATGGCGGGAACTATATCAAACCGATCTATTATACACAGATCCTTGATCATGACGGAAATGTTCTGATCGAGAACTCCTCCGTTTCCAGATCTGTGATCAAAGACAGTACCGCTTATCTTCTTACAAGCGCCATGGAAGACGTTGTAAAAAAAGGTACCGGTACCGCCTGCCAGTTGGACAATATGACTGTAGCCGGAAAAACAGGTACTACAGAGGACTACAATGACCTGTGGTTCGTAGGCTACACACCGTACTACACCTGTGCAGTATGGTCCGGCTATGACAACAACGAAAAAATTCCGGAAGATGCCCGTAACTTCCACAAAAATCTCTGGAAAAAGGTTATGACCCGTATCCACGAGGGCCTGGAGGACAGAGATTTCGATATGCCTTCCAGTGTGGAAAAAGCCAGTGTCTGCGCAGAAACCGGTCTTCTTCCCAGATCCGGATGCCCGACTATCACAGAGTATTTTGATATCTCCAGTCTTCCCACCGAATACTGTGATCAGCATTTCTACGGCAGCAGCGATTACGATGAAGAGGACTATTATTATAACGAAGATACGGACGCCGATACCGATGCAGCAGCTGAAGCGATTCCAAGCGCAGCTCCGGACAGTACTGACAGCACCGACACTGACAATACTGACAATTCCGATGACGGTTCCGATAATACCGGTGATGATACTGACAATTCCGGAACAGACGACAACACCGGTGGTGATGACGGCAGCTATGATAACAGCAATGATACCGGTGGCGATGACACCGGCGAAGATCCTGTAGAATATTATGAATGATCTCCATTATAGGTATCTTTCATAAACAACATATAAAAAAAGTGGTTTCCTGAAATATGGAAACCACTTTTTTTACTTTTAATAACTTCTTACTGTCTCGCAGTTTATCAGTTCAGGCAAGTCCCACCCACCGCTTATTACTTTTCGCAATTGAAGCAGGGTACTTCCCTGGTTCGGTTAAAGTACCATCTTGGCTGCACCGTAGATTCCTGCATCATTGCCAAGTGTCGCGATCACGATAGGAGTATCCTTGCAGGATTCAAAAGCATACTCTCTGTAATATTTCCGGATACAGTCAATAAGCGGCTGTCCGGCCTTGGAAACTCCTCCGCCGATAACAATGGTCTCCGGATCTGTCACACAGCAAATAATGGCAAGAGCACCACCCAGCTGCTCTCCGACCTTTTCCATGGTTGCTACAGCTACCGGATCATTCTCCTTAAATGCGTCCAGAACTGCTTTTGCTGAAATCTCTTCGGCATCTCTGAGAACACTGTTCTCACCGGAAGCTGCAAGCTCTTTTTTTGCCATGCGGACAATTCCGGTCGCAGAAGCATACTGTTCCAGACAGCCCCTGTTTCCGCAGTTGCAGGATTCTGTTTCATGATGATCCACATTGGCATGTCCGATCTCACCGCCAGCTCCGTGATGTCCGGTCACGATCTTTCCATCAACAATGATACCACCGCCTACACCTGTTCCAAGTGTGACCATGATCACATCGGAGGAGCCTGCTGCAGCACCCTTCCATGCCTCTCCCAATGCCGCTACATTGGCGTCATTTCCAGCTTCCGCATGAAGACCTGTAAGTTCTTCCATCTCTCCCACAACGTTCTTATATCCCCAGAAGAGATTTACTGCACGTGATACTTCGCCTTTGGAGTTTACCGGTCCCGGAACACCGATCCCGACGCCTTCCACCTCCTCTTTGGAGATACCCTTTTCTTCCATCTTGGCATTTACTGCTGCTGCCACATCAGGAAGGATCTGATCTCCATTGTTTTCTTTACGGGTTGGAATCTCCCATTTCTCAACAAGAGTACCATCCGTACGGAAAAGTCCGCATTTTACAGTTGTTCCACCTACATCGATTCCAAAACAATATGTTCCCATTTCTTACCCTCTCTTATTCTTCGTCATCCGGATTTTCTCTTTTTTTCGCAAGATTTGCCTGTACACGCTTGTACAGAGCCTCTGCCGCATTGTATCCCATCTTCTTCTGTCTGTGATTGACAGCCGCTGCCTCAACGATGATCGCCAGGTTACGGCCCGGACGGATCGGAAGAGAATGGCATACTACCTTATTTCCAAGGTACTCTGTATACTCCTCATGCAGTCCAAGACGATCGTATTCCTTGTCTCTGTCCCACTCCTCAAGCTTGATCACGAGATCGATAGACTGGGTATCCTTAACGCTCTCAACACCGAACAGTGTTTTTACATCGATGATACCGATACCACGAAGTTCGATAAAGTGACGTGTGATATCCGGCGCAGATCCCACCAGTGTTACGTCACTGACCTTACGGATCTCAACAACATCATCACTGACAAGACGATGACCTCTCTTGATCAGCTCCAGGGCTGCCTCACTCTTACCGATACCGCTCTCACCTGTGATCAGGATTCCCTCGCCGTAAACATCAACCAGCACACCATGAATAGAAATACATGGTGCAAGCTGCACGCCCAGCCAACGGATGATCTCTGCCATAAAACTGGAAGTTGTTCTTTCTGTCACGAATGTCGGAACATTATATTTAACAGCCAGATCGATCATGTCCTGAGACGGACGAGTCATGGTACTGAAAATAACACATGGGATCTTGCTGGAAATGAAACGTTCATATTTAAAACGTCTCTCCTCCTCATTAAGCTGCATCAGATACGTATACTCTACATATCCGATGATCTGAACTCGTTCATTGGCAAAATGCTCCAGATATCCGGTAAGCTGAAGCGCAGGTCTGTTGATCTCCGCAGTCTTGATCACGATGCCTGACAGGTCGATCTCCGGAGTCAGATTATTAAGCTCCAGTTCCTGTACCATCTTTGTCAACTGTACACCCTTCATACTTTTGTCTCCTTTTCGCTGAAAGTTTGCATTCTCACTGCCGTTTTACCGAGGCGTGAGACACCTTATCTTTAATTATACACAATCACTGCTGAAACTGCAATGCAGCATCAGGATTTATGAAAAAATTCATAGACCTGACGGGCGCTTCTGGCATTCATGCTCTCTGTCTGTGCCAGTTCTTTCTCCGATGCATCCCGGATATTTTCCACAGATTTAAATTTACGCAGAAGGGCTTTCCTCCTGGTATCACCGATCCCCGGGATATCATCCAGGATAGAATGGACCTGTTCCCTGCTCCTGAGGGAACGATGGTATTCAATGGCAAACCGATGGGCTTCATCCTGGATCCTGGTGATCAGACGGAAGCCTTCGCCGGATGTGTCAATAGGAATCTCCACATTGTTGAAATACAGGCCTCTCGTCCGATGATGATCATCCTTGACCATACCGCAGACCGGGATGCTTATCCCAAGCTCATTCAACACCTTCAGAGCGATATTTACCTGCCCTCTTCCACCATCCATCAGGATCAGATCCGGAAGCCTTGCAAAGCTGTCAAATTCTCCGTTACTCTCATGAGTGAATCTTCGGGTCAGAACCTCTTCCATGCTGGCATAATCGTTGGGTCCCTGTACCCATTTGATCTTGAACTTACGGTAATCACTGCGTTTGGGACGTCCTTTTTCATAGACTACCATGGATCCCACAGACTCAAAGCCACTGATATTTGAAATATCATAGGCTTCCATGCGCACCACATTTTTCAAGCCCAGCCATTCTTCCACCTCGTGAACAGCTCCGATGGTTCGTCCTTCCTCCCGCCTGATCCGTTCTCTATCCTTGGCAAGTACCATACGGGCATTTTCCAGGGCAAGTTCTACCAGCTTTTCCTTGGTTCCCTTCTTCGGGACCCGAATGTGTACCTTCTGCTTTCTCCTTCCTGACAGCCACTCCTCTATGATATCTACATCTTCGATCTCACTCTGCAGCATGATCTCAGATGGGATAAATGGCGTTCCCGCATAAAACTGTTTCAGAAAGCTTGAAAGGACCTGCGCCTTTGTATCACCTTTTGCCACACGGAGATAAAAATGATCTCTGCCGATCAGCCTGCCATCCCGGATAAAAAACACCTGGACAACCGCATCCTGATCCCTGAGGTCTTCACTGTCATCCATGGCTACTGCAATGATGTCCCTGTCTTCCTGCCCGTAGCCGGTGATCTTCTGCCGTTCCCCGATCTTCCGGATACTGCTGATCAGGTCCCGGTATTCCATAGCATCTTCGTAGCGCATTTCCTCCGAAGCTTTCTGCATTTTTTCCATCAGCTCACTAATGGCGTCCTGAAAATCTCCATTCAGAAATTTGATCACCTTATTGATATTCTTCCGGTATTCTTCCTGGCTGACATATCCCTGGCAGGGTGCCTTGCACTGTTTCATATGATAGTACAGACAGGGCCGGTCCTTTCCGGTATCTCTCGGAAGACTGCGGTTGCAGGAGCGCACCTGATACAGCTTTCGCACCAGTTCGATCACGTCCTTTACTGCTCCGCCGCTTGTATAGGGGCCAAAATATTTTGCCTTGTCCTTTTTCATTCTCCTGGCAAAAAGCACTCTCGGGTATGGCTCATGAACTGTCACCTTAATAAACGGATAGCTCTTGTCATCTTTGAGCATGGTATTATATTTCGGACGATGTTCCTTGATAAGATTACACTCCAGCACAAGGGCTTCCAGCTCCGAATCCGTAATAATGTACTCAAATCTGGTAATATGTGTAACCATCCGTTCAATCTTGGCACCTTTATTACGACTGCTCTGGAAATACTGGCGCACACGATTCTTAAGGCTTATGGCTTTTCCCACATAGATGATCTCATCTTTCTCGCCATGCATGATATAAACTCCCGGTTTTGCCGGAAGCTTCTTTAATTCTTCCTCGATTATGAACATACTTTATTCTCCTGTTTTACTATTACAGTAATAAGAAAACCGGGATTTCTCCCGGTTTTCTTATGATCTGTTTTATGCCTGTGATCCCGGCTTTTCTTCTGTTTCTGCATGATCGCTATCTGTTGTCTGAGCAGATTCTTCTGTTTTCTCCGGTGCCTGCATATCCTCTGTCAGTTCCTGTCCGGATATCTCCGGTCTGAACTGAACCGATTCTGTACTTTTTGCAGCCTCGTTATTTTCCGCAATCATTTCAATATCCTGTTTATTGGACACTTCTTTTTCATCCTCGGAAAGTACCAGATCATCCAGATTCTCCGGGATATCCAGGCCCTGCTGAACTGCACGGAGGATCTTCATGAACTCTTTGCCTGTAATGGTTTCCTTGCGGATCAGATATTCCGCGATCTTATCCATCTCTGTTCTGTGACTTCCAAGGATCCTCTTGGCTTCCTCATAGGAATGGTGGAGAAGCTTCATCACCTCATGATCGATCTCTGTTGCGGTATCATCACCACAGTTTAAAACTGCTCTTCCGCTGAGATACTGGTTCTCCTGTGTGGCAAGTCCCATCAGTCCGAACTTCTCAGACATACCATACTGTGTGATCATGGCTCTGGCCACCTTGGTAGCCTGCTCAATATCATTGGCAGCACCTGTAGTGACTGTGTCAAAAACGATCTCCTCTGCAGCACGTCCGCCAAGATAACCTACCAGCATAGCTTCCAGCTCTTTCTTGGTGTTGAGATATTTTTCTTCCTCAGGTACCTGCATAACGTAACCCAGGGCTCCCATGGTACGGGGTACGATGGTGATCTTCTGTACAGGCTCCGCATCCTTCTGGAGTGCATTTACCAGTGCGTGTCCGACTTCATGGTAGGATACGATCCGGCGTTCCTGTTTGCTTAAGATACGGTCCTTCTTCTCTTTTCCCACCAGAACTACCTCTACGGATTCTTCCAAGTCCTTCTGTGATACAGCTTTACGTCCCTTCTTGACTGCAAGGATCGCAGCCTCATTGATCATATTGGCAAGATCAGAACCTACCGCACCGGAAGTTGCAAGTGCAATAGCTTCAAAATCAACGGTGTCATCCAGAAGCACGTTCTTGGCATGTACCTTCAGGATATCCACCCTTCCTTTAAGATCCGGTCTGTCAACGATCACACGTCTGTCAAAACGTCCCGGACGGAGAAGAGCCGGATCAAGAACCTCCGGTCTGTTGGTCGCAGCAAGGATCAAAAGTCCCTTGGATGTATCAAAGCCATCCATCTCCGCAAGCAGCTGGTTCAATGTCTGCTCACGCTCATCATTTCCGCCGCCATAGCGGGAATCACGGCTTTTACCAATGGCATCGATCTCATCGATAAATACGATACATGGAGCATTCTTCTTGGCTTCCTCGAAAAGGTCACGGACACGTGAGGCACCCACGCCCACAAACATCTCCACAAATTCCGAGCCGGAAAGAGAGAAGAACGGTACCTGCGCTTCACCTGCAACTGCCTTGGCAAGTAATGTCTTACCGGTTCCCGGAGGGCCTACAAGAAGTGCGCCCTTAGGCAGCTTGGCTCCGATGGCTGTGTATTTTCCGGGGTTGTGAAGAAAATCCACAACTTCCTGGAGAGATTCCTTGGCTTCATCCTGACCTGCCACATCCTTAAAGGAAACGCCCGTTTCCTGCTGCACATATGCCTTGGCTTTGCTCTTGCCTACGCCCATGCCCATGATCCCGCCGCCTTTGTTCATGCGGCGCATGGAGAACATCAGAAGTCCGAACAAAAGCAGTGTCGGCAGAACCACGCTCAGGATCATTGCAACAAATTCACCAAAAACATCCGGCGGATCGGTCTCAAACTTGATTCCCTTTCCTTCCAGTCTCTTGGTAAGTGCTGTACTGTCTTCAGTCTTCGTGGTGTAATAGCTCATATCCTCGTACTTGGAATTCTTTTTCTTGGGTACGATCGTCAATGTACTGGACTGGATCGTTACTTCCTTAACCTGGTCCTTATCCACCATATCGATAAATTTATCATAGGAGATCTCACTGCTGTTATCCTTCAGCATATTGGTAAACAACGCGAAGCACACCAGTGTGACCAGGAGGCATATCAGAAAAGCCAGAATCGACTGATGATTTTTACCTGATCCCTGCCTGGGATCTTTGTTGTCAGGTCGCTTCCCGTCCTGATCATTATTCAGTTGATTATTCATTTTTTTCCTCCTCTTGTCATTTCTTTATTATAAAGAGAAAAACCATATAAATCAACTGCGAGATTACAAAAATACCATCGAAAAAACACCGCATTGGATATTGCCAGTGAACGTAAAGTTGTAGTATACTGTTCCCAGTGAATTGGAAAATTAAAGAGGAGAGGAAATCAGACAAATGAAAATAGGTTTTGATAATGACAAATATCTGAAAATGCAGTCAGAACACATCCGTGAAAGAATCGGTCAGTTCGGCAACAAGCTTTATCTTGAATTCGGCGGCAAACTGTTTGACGACTACCATGCATCCCGTGTTCTTCCGGGTTTTGAACCGGACAGCAAGCTCCGCATGCTGATGCAGCTTTCTGATCAGGCGGAGATCGTTATTGTTATCAGTGCCAATGACATTGACAAGAATAAAATACGTGGCGATCTTGGGATCACCTATGACGAAGATGTACTCCGTCTTATGGATGAGTTTTCAAGCCGTGGCCTGTATGTGGGAAGCGTATGCATCACACAGTACTCCGGCCAGGAAAGTGCCGATCTCTTCAAAAAACGTCTGGAGAAACTGGGAATCCGTGTCTACAAGCTTTACCTGATCCCCGGCTATCCAAGCAACACTTCCTTTATTGTAAGTGACGAGGGTTATGGAAAGAATGATTATATTGAAACTACCAGACCTCTGGTCGTGATCACAGCACCGGGACCAGGAAGTGGAAAAATGGCAACTTGCCTTTCCCAGCTTTACCACGAATACAAACGAGGAGTAAAAGCCGGCTATGCAAAATTTGAGACCTTCCCGATCTGGAACCTTCCTCTGAAACATCCGGTAAACCTTGCCTACGAAGCTGCCACTGCAGATCTCAACGATGTCAACATGATCGACCCGTTCCATCTGGAGGCTTACGGCAAAACTACCGTCAACTACAACCGTGACGTAGAAGTTTTCCCTGTTGTACAGGCCATGTTTGAGAAGATCATGGGCAGCTGCCCTTATAAATCTCCGACAGATATGGGTGTCAACATGGCAGGTAACTGCATCGTTGACGATGAAGTATGCCAGGAGGCTTCCCGCCAGGAGATCATCCGCCGTTATTATAAGAGCATGAACGCTCTGGTTTCCGGCTCCGGCACAGAGAATGAGGTACGTAAGATCGAGCTTCTTCTCCAGCAGGCTCATGCAGAGATCACTGACCGTAAGGTTGTTCCGGCTGCCCTCGAAAAAGAAAAAGCAACCAATGGCCCTGCCGCCGCTCTGGAACTTCCTGACGGAAAGATCGTATGCGGAAAAACCTCCGATCTTCTCGGCGCATCCGCTGCGCTTCTTCTCAATGCCCTGAAAGAGCTGGCAGGAATCGATCACGAGCTTCATGTGATCTCTCCGGATGCCATCCATCCGATCCAGCAGCTGAAGACCAAATATCTTGGAAGCAAAAATCCACGTCTTCACATTGATGAGATCCTGATCGCCCTTTCCATGAGTGCAGCAACCAGCGATGCCGCACGCCTTGCCCTGGAACAGATCCCGAATCTCCGTGGATGCCAGGCTCATACTTCCGTAATGCTTTCCGATGTGGATGTGATCAGCTTCCGTAAGCTTGGTGTTGAGCTTACCTGCGAAGCCAAGAAGGAACAGAAGAAAAACTATCAGAAAGACTGATTCTCTGATAACATACCTTCTGTATAAATAAAAAGCTATATAAGAAGCTCCGACCAGAACGATACATATATATGTCATCCCGGCCGGAGCTTTTTTATCTTATTCTTATTTTATTTCTGCGTTACTGTATCCGGATACTGCTTCCCACACCTTCTCCGCCACATTGCTTGGTAACGATGATCTTATTGTCAATTCGTTCCTTCAGCTCGGAAACATGGGAAATAATCCCTACCAGACGTCTGCCATCTGCAAGGCTGTTCAGCGCTTTTAATGCCTGCTCCAGAGACTCCTCATCCAGAGAACCGAATCCTTCATCCACAAACATGGAATCCAGCCGGATTCCCCCGGCTGAAGCCTGGATCTCATCGGAAAGTCCCAACGCCAGGGATAACGATGCCTGGAAGGATTCCCCACCGGACAATGTCTTTACACTTCGTTCTGTTCCGTTATAGTGATCTATGACATTCAGATCGAGACCTGCTTTTTCTTTCTGATTTTTGCTCTGCTCCTGGCGTTTCAGTTCGTACTGACCGCTACTCATGGTCATAAGACGGAGATTGGCTCTTCGCAGGATCCGGTCAAAATATGCCATCTGGATATACGTTTCCAACTCGATCTTGGATTTTCCGTTCAGTTTTCCGTTTGCTGTATCCGAAAGATTTTTCATCCAGACATATTCTTTTTCCGCCGCAGTCATTTCCGTCTGACGTACCTGCACTTTCTGATATATTTCCTCATTTCCCTTCTGAACAGAAAAAAGTGCTTTTCGTTTTTCCGAAAGCTGTGTTTTCTCTTCCCTAAAACGGCTGTACTGCTCTCTGAGCGCATCCTCATCTACTTCTCCGATTTCTTTTTTCTGCTCCTCAAAGTTTTTTACAACCGCTGTTATTCTTTCCTTTTCCGCCCGGATCTCCTGTAATTTCTGTTGAGCTCTTCTGCTGCTTTCTTTCAGCTCTTCATACAGCTTCCTCTGTGTTTTTATTTCCTGTTCCAGAGATTCTTTTCCACCTTCTCCGATCTCTTCGTTCAGCTCATCCACTTTCTGTGCTTTGTTCTTCCTCTCTGTTTCCAGACGTACGATGTCCTGTGCAGCTTCATTGATAACTCTTCCCAGTTCTTTCAGAGTCTTTTCTCTTTCTATGATCAGCTTCTCAAGATCCTGTTTCTGTTTTGCTTCTTTTTCCTTTCCCTGAACTTTTTCTGACAGGCAGCTGAGCATATCCTGTATCTGTCTTTCAAATCCTGCAGCTGTGTTGTCCGTCACTTCTCCATTTCCTGCCACCAGACTTTTCTGAATCAGTTTTCGGATCTCTTCTGCTGTTATCTGCTGCTGCTTTTTGTTTTCCACGTCTCTTGTCTGAAGACCGGCCTGTTTTCTGTCACATTGATTTTTCTCTTCCTGTAACTGAACGATCTCTGTTTCCAGCTTTTCGATCCACGTTTCTGTTTCGTTCTTCTTTTTTTTACGTTCTATTGCTATGCGAATCTCTTCCTCGCTGTCTGCCAACTGCTTTTCACATTGGTCCTGTTTTTCTTTCAGCAAAGGGATCAGCTTTTTCCATTCCGTCTCATGTAAAAGCTCTTGTGCCTCCCTCTGGATCTGATGCCATAATGTTTTCTGGCGTTCTTTTCGTTTTCCTGCTTCCACACTCTGCGTATTTGCGTCATTCTCCAGTCTGTCCAGTTTTTGTTTCTCTCTGTCCAGGATTTCCTGATCCACAACCTGTCCTTTGGGAAGTATTCCCGGACGCGGATGCTCGAAAGAACCACATACCGGGCATGGGCAGCCCTCTTTCAGTTCCTGCGCCAGGAGCCCTGCCTGCGCGTCCAGAAAACTCTGAAACAGTTTCTGGTAAACTTCTCTCTGCTTTTGTACTTTTTCAATGGAAATCTTATATTTTTCCTGCTGCTCTTTCGTGGCATTATAAGCCCCTTGAAACTCCTTAACCAGAGCAATCAGTCCTTCTAATTCTTTCTTTTTCCGAAGCCCTTCTGTCTTTTTCGTCTCTGCCTTCTGAAGTTCCAGCTCCGCGCTGTCCAACAGCGCCTTGTCTTTCTTTTGCTGCTCCAGCTCTTCCTTCTGCTGCGTTTCTTTCCGGATGATTTCTTCCTGCCATCCATCTATCTGTTTCTGTTCTTTTTTGATCTCTTCTTCCGTCAGCAGACAGCTGTCATAGCTTCGTTTTTCACTGTCCAGTTTATCGTACTCAAACTTGTATTTTTGTAGTTCTTCTCCTGCATCTGCCAGTATTGAAAGGCGTTTTTTTTCTTCCTCATCTTTTTTCTGCAAAAGCTGCTCTTCGGAAATATCCTTCTCTTTTTTTTCACTGACTGTTTCAAGCTTTCCTTCGATTGTTTCCAGCTCTTTTTTCAGCTTTTCCAGCTCCTGATATTTTTTCAGCTTTTCTTCTTTTTCACGGATCCTGATTCCAAGCTCTTCACATCTGTGATCTGCATCTTTATATTTTTCCGCCTCTTCTACTGCAAGCTGTAGAAGTGGTGTTAATTCTTCCAGATCTTTTTCCGCTTTTTTCTTTTTCAGCTCCAGATTTCGTTTCTGAGCCACAAGATTTTGTGCCTCTTCTGCTTTTCGTATATCCTGATTAAGCGAGTCTTCTTTTTCCCGGAGCTCTTTTTCCTGTGCTTCACCATATTCCAGAAACTGCTTCAGAAGTTCCAGACTCCGCTCCAGTTTTCCCTCGAATTTTATCTTTTTCAGTTCGTCAAATTCCTCTGCCTCCTGCCATGAAGCAGTCTCCGTTTTCACTCCATCCAAATACTGGGCAATACTGCGGCGCATTTCATCATATTCCTTATATCTGGCTATTGACGCATCCTTAAGTTTCATCTGAATCTGCTGATAAAGTCCTGTGTGAAAGAGCTGTCGGAAGATCTCTCCTCTCTGTGTAGTTCCTGCCAGAAGTAATTTCTGGAAATCCCCTTGGGCGATCATTGCGATCTGTGTGAACTGATCATAACTCAGTCCCAGAAGCTGTTCCACTGCCGCAGTAACATCTTTTGCCTTTGTCACCGGCTGACGTTCATCCGGATAGATCAGCTGTGCTTCAGCTTTTCTAAGAGTCTGTCCGGTGCCTCTTTTTTTCGGAGCCATATATTCCGGACTCCGGCGCACGTGATAATTTTTCCCCTGATAGGAAAAAACAAGCTCCACAAAGGTCTCTGTGGAAGGCTCTGCATATTTGCTCCGAAACATGGCCGGATCTCTTACCTCTCCACTGGCTCTTCCATATAACGCAAAGGTGATCGCATCAAAGATCGTGGTTTTTCCCGCTCCGGTGTCACCGGTGATCAGGTAGAGACCTCCCTCTCCAAGCTTTGAAAAATCAATCTCTGTTTTGTCCGCATAGGGCCCGAAGGCACTGATGGTCAGTTTTTCCGGTCTCATTATTTCACCTCCTGGATCTTACGGATCAGGTCTTCGGAATATTTCCGCTGTTCTTCATTCATGGGCTGGTTATTCTGCAGTTCAAAAAATTCCTCAAAATATTCCAGCTCAGATTTCCTTTTCACCGTTTCTGTGCCTGCGATCTCCTGGTTTTCTCTTGTGCGTCGGTTATCATATTCCAGCCTCATCAGATTCGGATAAATAGTACGGAGCTTCTGCATTCCATTTACGATATCTTCTTCATCTGTCAGCGTGATCTGCACATAATCCTCTGTGTTTGTGTCCTGATAACCGGACAGTGATGTGATTTCCATGTATGTGCCCTTCAGTTTTCGCATATCCCGTTGAGGCTTCAGCGGAATCTCCCTGATCTTGAGATTTCCTTTTTCCAGAAGCTCCACAACTGTCGCGGATTTCTGCTGTCCTGCCTCGGAAAAAGAATATTTCAAAGGAGTTCCGCAGTAGCGGATGTGCTCGCTTCCCACATTCTGAGGACTGTGGATATGACCAAGTGCCACATAGTCAAAATCCCGGAACACATCTGCCTCCACCTGGTCGATACCTCCAACGGAAATCTCTTCAGAATCGCAGCGCATTGCACCGACCACAAACTGATGGGCGATCAGTACATTGCGATGACGTTTATCAATCTCCATATGTGCAACTGCCGCCTGCACGGCCTCCTGGTAGGTACGGATCTCATCCACCTCTTCTTCTCCTTCCAGCCCGTGCCTCACAGTTGCCGGACGCACAAATGGAAGCAGATGGATCCACACTTCTCCATAGCTGTCCGTTAAACAGTACTTTTCTGTTTTTCCATCGTATACCGGGGTCATGCAGATCCCACTGCTACTCATGATCTGTGAACCGAAAGCGATCCTTTCCGCACTGTCATGATTTCCGCTGATGGCATACACCGGAATCTTCCTTTCTGCCAACTGCGTAAGAAACCGGTCAAAAAGCTGCACGGCTTCCGCAGACGGAATCGGTCTGTCATAAAGATCCCCCGCAAGAAGAACCCCGTCCGGTGCTTCTTTATCAATGATCCTCAGGATTTCATTCAAAATATATTTCTGATCTTCGATCATGGAAAACTCATTGACACGTTTTCCCAGGTGAAGATCTGATAAATGGATCAGTTTCATCGATCACCTGCCACTCAAAATGTGATTAAACATACTCACATCGAGATAATGCGGATTCTCACGAATACCGCTTACTGTTTCTTT